>JBEKJO010000008.1:0-72079 GCA_050011195.1 Verrucomicrobiota bacterium
AGCGCCGGCATGTTGCCGGCTTATGCGATCCGAATGGTCTAAGCCGGCAACATGCCGGCGCTCCGGCCCGCATCACCAGCCGCCGCAGGATTTGTTTGTGGGCGCTGGTGAACGCCAACTGCTTCAATCGGCTGCGGCCAAGCCAGCGGCCTTTTGTTTCTGCTGGAATCCTGGCCGCCTCACGGCCCGTGACCCGATACGCCTCCAACGTGATGCGGTAGCGGGTGATGGAATGTTTGATCGTGGCCAGCGGTTCAAGCGTCTGTGGCCGCACTCCCAGGGCGCGGCAGGCCGCTCGTTTCAGATCGGAATCATCGGGCGGCAGTTCCAGGTTGGGGAATTCCCACAGATGGGCGTTCACCACGCCGGCGGGTCTTTGGCGGACGAGGAAGAGGCCGCGGCTCTGCGCAACGAACGCAATGAACCGGCGCGGCGTGGCGCGGACGCGCCGGCTGAGGCCGGGCAGTTCATGAACACGGCCTTGTCGGTAAGCGACACAATGTTTCGCGATTGGACAAACGCCGCACCCGGGCTGTCGTGGCGTGCAGACGAGCGCGCCGAGTTCCATCAGCGACTGGTTGAACTGGGAACAGGGGCGGGAGGCGGGAGGCGTGAAACGTGAAACGTGAAACGTGAGGCGTGTTACGTGACGGGAGGGGCCTGTGCGAGCGGCGGTCTCAGCGGCCCGCAGGACCAGTTCTTTCGCGAGCTGCCAGAGACGGGCGTTGGTCTTCGGCTCGCGCGGATTTCCGGCGATGCCGCACAAACGCGCCAGCACGCGAATCACATTGCCGTCCAGAATCGGTCGCGGCTGATCGAACGCGATGCTGCATACGGCCCCGGCGGTGTAACGGCCAATGCCGGGCAGCGCCAGCAGCGCGTCAAAGTCGTTTGGGACCCGGCCGCCATGTCGCTCCACCATGAGCCGCGCGGCTCGTTGCATATTCCGCACCCGGGCATAATAGCCGAGTCCCTCCCAGAGCTTGTGCAGCGTGTGGGGTTTGGCTTTGGCCAGTGCCGCGAGGTCCGGCAGCGCCCGCATCCAGCGTTCCCAGTAGGGCAGGACCGTCTTGACCTGGGTTTGCTGGAGCATGATTTCCGAAACCCAGACGGCGTACGGGTCGCGAGTGCGGCGCCAGGGCAGGGGTCGCGCATTCCGCGCGAACCACGTCAGCAGCTTCTGCACGATGTCGCTATGTTTCATTCGACTACCCTGAGCATAAAGGCGAAACCCGAGCCGTGGAACGGGAAAGGGGATTTTGCTCCCATTCACCCATTTAACCCTTTTAACTCATTTAACCCCTGTAACCCATGCAACCGATTGCCCCATCCCCACCCCGCGCTCCAATCACCAATCACCAATCACCAATCACCTATTACCGCCACTTGCCGTCTTCAGTCTGACGCTCTACGATACGACAACCTTTGTGAAACCATTGACGTCCTATACTTGCAAGCTCACGGACCCCCAGGCTGGCACCCTCCGCGCCTGGCTGCAGGCGCATCATTGGCGGTTTCGCGAAGTGCCGTACGCCCGCTTCGCCGCCGAGAAAGAGAAGACCAACGTGGTGTTTTACGAGAGCGGCAAGCTGGTGGTGCAAGGGAAGGGGACGCAGGAGTTCGTCGAGTTTGCGCTGGAGCCCGAGATCTTGCAGGAAGCGCGGCTCGGCTACGAGGCCGTCTTGAATCCCGACCTGCTCCTGCCGCGCCTGGGTGTGGATGAGAGCGGCAAAGGCGATTTCTTCGGGCCGCTCTGCATCGCCGGCGCTTACGTCAACGAGGCCGTCGTCAGGTCGTGGGCCGGTGCCGGCATCCGCGATTCGAAGAATATCTCGAGCGACAAGCGCATCAAGGAGCTGGCGGAGTTGATCCGCAAGACGCCCGGCTGCGTGACCACGGTGGTTCCCATTGGCAACGAGGCCTACAACCGCCTTTACGCCAAAATGAAAAGCGTCAATGCGATGCTCGCCTGGGGCCATGCGCGCGTGATCGAAAACCTGATGGGCCAGCGCCATCGCATGACGCCCCCGCCGGTGCGCGCCATCAGCGACCAATTCGCCTCGAATAAGGAGACTGTAGCCAAGGCGCTGATGACGATGGGCCGCGAAATCGAGCTGGTTCAAAAGCACCGGGCGGAGGAAGACCTGGCCGTGGCCGCCGCCTCGATCCTGGCCCGGCACGAATTCGTCACCCGCCTGGCCGCTTTGGAAAAGCAATTCGGAACGAAACTCCCCAAAGGCGCGTCGGCAGCGGTGGATGCCGCCGCCAGGGAATTCGCCGCCAAGCACGGCCCCGACGGCCTCTCCAAAGTCGCCAAGACACACTTCCGCACCGCCCTGCGCGCGCAGGGCCTGCCGGAACCGCCGAAGGTCGAATGGCGGCGCCGGACCGGCCCCGCGCCGAACTGATCCCGGCGGCTATTAATGAACTGCGGCTTATTCATTTGGTTAGATTAGCGCATATACTTCGTCACGATAACGTAACCTTGCCTTATCTGTAACGTAAGATTAGCAAGCGTGCTCCATATTTTGTTATCCGGGAGCAAAATATGTAAATACAAAGGCAAGGAATGGCGAGACGGAATTCGCCTCCAAGCTAGGCTAATCGCGTAATGCCCAACTGGCGACTCGGATTAGCATATCAAATCGCAAGATTTGGCCAGCCCTGCCTGGCCGGGCGCGCCTTTGCCATCGTCGATCCGCCTTGCGCTGCCGCCGCATGAAACTCTTCGTCGCCGGATTGAGCTACAAGACCGCGCCGGTGGAATTGCGCGAGAAGCTGGCGGTGCATCCCACCCGGTTGCGCTGCCACGGCTGCCGGCTCAAGCTGGGGGGTAATCTGGCGGAAGTCGTCCTCCTCTCCACCTGCAACCGGGTGGAAATCTATGGCGTGACCCCGAAGGTCAACGGCAACGTTCACCGCCTCTTCCAACAGCTCTCCACCAGCGACGTTGACTTTGCCCCCCACCTTTACCTCAAGGAAGGGGCCGAGGCGGTGGAGCATCTCTTCGCTGTGGCCAGCGGCCTGGATTCGATGGTGATCGGCGAAACCGAGATCACCGGCCAGGTCAAACAGGCCTACCTGGCCGCGCAGGAAGCAAAACTGACCGGGCGCGTGACCAACCGGCTCTTCCAGACGGCGCTACAGGCGGCCAAAGAGATTCGGACACAGACCGGCATTGGCCGGGGCGCGACCTCCGTCGGCAGCGTCGCCGTTGAACTGGCCGAACGCATCTTTGACCGTGACCTTTCCGGGAAAACGGTGATGATCATCGGCGCCGGCAAGATGGGCGAGGCCTGCATTCGTCACCTGGCCAAGAAAGGCGCGCGCTCTGTCCTCGTTTCCAACCGCTCCTACGACCGCGCGCTGAACCTGGCTACCGAATTCGGCGGGCGCGCCGTGCGATTCGACGACTGTTTGCAGGCGATGGCCGAAGCCGACATCGTGGTGAGTTCGACCGGGTCCCCCCAAACCATTCTGCACCGGGACGACGTGGCGTCAGTCATGGCCGGGCGCGGCAACCGCCCGCTCTTTCTGATTGACATCGCCGTGCCGCGAGACATCGACGCCGAGGTGGAGCGGCTCGACAACGTCTATCTTTACAACGTCGATCATCTCGAAGCGATCGTGCGCGAGAACGTGCGCCAGCGCGAACAGGAGTTGGCCCGCTGCCAGGCCATCATCCGCGAGCGGGCCGAGGCGTTAATGGCCAGACTCACCCCGGCGTCGAATTATGACCCTGACGTTCAGCCCCAGCCCCGCTGGGTGCTGGGCGCCGTGGCGGCTTGCCCCGGCTGATCCGGGGCGCAAGAGCATCGACATGAAGCCAAAAACACTTTTGACGAGAGAGCCGGGCCGTGAGCTCGCGACCGGGCCAAACTCCCGTCGGAAAACGCGCCATCCGGTGGATGACGCGCACAACTTCGCGGCCTGCAGCCAGCGCCGCGGCTAATCCGTAACACCTAAGAAAGCACGTGCCAAGTATGAAACAAACCAAGAATGCCATAACCTGCCGGATGGCGGTTGGGCTGATGACCCTGGTCGCCGCGATCACCGCCAGCGCTGCCGCCCCGGCCCTTACCGGCCAGATCGTTCTGCGTCCGCTCACTCCCCACGACAAAACTCTGTACGGCCTCCCCTCAAGCACCGAGGTTTCGGGGGGGCTTACCACCGTGGGCGTCGGCACACCGGTCTATCTGGAAGCCGAGGTGAATATCTCCATTGCCGCGTCGAACATTGTCAGCGTCACTTGGGTTCTGACGAATAGACCGGCGTTTTCCTCAGCGGTGCTCACCAACAGCCCTTTGAGCAACAATGTGCCCATCTATGACCCGTCGGGGCGGACGCAGTTTCAGGTGGCTTACACTAATGCGGCGGGCGGAGGCGGACGCGCGCTCCTGCGCCCGGACCTCGTGGGCCAGTACACGGTGGTGGCCACCATTGTCACCTCCGGCAGCGGCTCCACCAATGTGACTCAGACCATTACGGCCGGCACCTACCTGGGCGCCGACACGTGCGCCCTGTGTCACAGCGGCGGCGTCGTCGCGGAGAACATGTATCAACCGTGGACCACCACGGCTCACTCGATGATCTTTTCCAACGGCATCGACGGCTACCTGGGCAGCCATTACAGCGCGTCCTGCCTCCCGTGTCACACCGTCGGCTATGATACAACTCCCAGTGCCGCGGCCGATAACGGATTCTACAGTGTCCAGCAACAGACCGGGTGGGTTTTCCCGGCGGTATTGGCCCCTACCAACTTTGCGTACATGCAGGCCGTGTACCCCAGTCTTGCCGCCCTCGGCAACATCCAGTGCGAAAACTGCCACGGGCCGGGCAGCCAGCACGCTTACTCGCTCGGAACCACCAACCTTATCACCACAACGGTCTATTCCGGCGACTGCAACCAGTGCCACGACAGCCCGCCCAATGAATCCCAGGGCGCGCAATGGTACGTATCCCGCCACGCCTTGACGACCGGCCCCACGACTATCAGTTGTTTACCCTGTCACTCGGCCAACGGCTTCATTGCCCGAGAGGCTGCGAACACCAATGGGAGTTATGCGGTCACTGCGACCACCAATGTGACTTTTGCGCCCATTAGCTGCCAGACTTGCCACGAACCGCACGGCGAGACCATCCCCACCAACAACCCGCATTTGCTCCGGACGTTGGCCGCCGTGACGATGCCAGACGGCACGGTCATCACCAACGCCGGCGAGGGCGCCTTGTGCTTGGAATGCCACCAGAACCGCAATGGGTCGGCCACCAATCAGTTGGTGCAGTATCCGAAGGGGCAAAACACCTGGTTCGGGGGCTCCAGCTTCGGCGCGCACGACAACCCGCAGGGTGACATGATCGAAGGCATCAACGCCAACACCTACGGCCAGATCATTCCCAGCTCGGCCCATTGTTATTCCGTCACCAACCTTTGCGTCGGCTGCCACATGCAGACCCTGGCCTCGACCAATCCGGCCTTCCTGCTGGCTGGCGGCCATACCTTCAACATGAGTTACAATGTTGTCACCAACGGGGTGACCAACACGATTCACAAGGTGGACGTCTGCGTCCAATGCCACGGCCCGATCAGCTCGTTTAACTTCTTGTGCGAGGATTTCGAGGACATCGGCGTCATCGAAGGCCCCCAGACCGCCGTCACGAACCTGCTCAACAAGCTCTCCACGCTGTTGCCCAACTCGACTTACCAGGCGAATAGTAATAACTACGTCGCGGATGGCCTGGTGAAGACCATTGGCCGCAGCTCGACCCAAACGAACTGGCCGCCGAAGTTCCTGATGGCCGCTTACAACTATGAGTTTGTCAGCGAAGACGGCAGCTATGGCGTCCATAATACCCCCTACGCCATCGGCCTGCTCAAGGCCTCGATCGCGAACCTGACCGGGGATGCCAACAACGACGGCTTGCCGGATTCGTGGCAGGCCGAATACTTCACCTCGGCCAACAGTCCGGCGGCGGCGCCCGATGCGATTGACGCCGACGGCTTGCCCAACTGGATGAATTACCTCCTCGGCCTGAATCCGCTGTTGCCCGGCAACCCGCTCACCAACGGGGTTTCGGTTGGGGTGGTGTGGGCGGACGGCGGCAGCCTGGTTAACCCGTATGGCGCCACCAATACCCTCCAAATCTACACCGCGGCTGAGATAGCGTTCAATACGGTGTTGGGCAAGACCTACCAGCTTCAGGCCGCTTCGTCGCTGAGCGACGGCTGGCAGAACATCGGCCAGCCCATCCCGGGGACGGGCCAAGCGTATAGTTACGTGACCCCGATTCGGCACAACGTGATGCAGTTCTACCGGGTGTACTCCTATTAGTCGCAGCGGCCTCCCGCGCGACTGACGATTAACATTCGTTCCGCCAAACCCCTCCGCGCTCGCGCGGAGGGGTTTGCGCAACGGGGAATGCGGAATTTTCTCGCCTGACCAGACTTGGATGACGGTGAGACGATGGCTCAGGGGATGATTGGGGCACCGGGTTAACGCAAAGACGCCAAGAGGCAAGGACGCAGCGCGGCTGCGCCGCAACCAAAGTGATTGGTGATTGGTGGCTGGTGATTGGGGAAGCAGCCCGCTGCGTTCGCACAAGAAATCTTGCTCAAAGTGCGCGATTCTCGGGTAGCCACTTTGTCAATGGGGCGCGGCTTTGAGCTGTTGGAAGGTGTTGATTTGGGTCTTGGACCTGGCGGCAATCTGCTTGAGCTTTTCGGTTTGCTCGGCCTGGACCTGCTGAAGGTGTTTCATGGCGGCCTGTTGCTCGGCGTCGGCCCCCCCGTTCTGAGCCTGGATCAGCCGTTGCTCCGCTTCCTTGACTTGCGCCTGCATTTCTTTCGCCGCCGCAGTGAAGTCTTTGAGGGCCGCATCCCGGAGAATCTGTTTTCCGGCCTCCACTGAGACGGCAGCAACGTCTGGAATCAAGGCTTTGACCTCCTGGAGGGCATTGGTATTGATTTGGGAAACGGTCGGCGGGACCATGACGGGGCGGGTCGCATCCACCAGGCGGATGATGGCTCGGGTCAGATCGGGTTCCAGGGCTTGTTCCCACTCTGGCGAAAGGCGGGGCAGCGTCTCCTTCCGCCCGTTAAGCGTCAGCGCAACGCCCAGGTAACAGACGTCGCCTTTGTCGCGGTTGAAGGCGTTAAGGCCATCGGCCTCGGCGGCGTTCGCGTTGGGATTGGACAGCGAGGTGAAACTAGTCACCTTGATCTTGCTCCCGGCCTCTTGCTGGTATGCGGACAGCAATTGGCCCACCCGGCCAGCGAACGCAGTCGAGGAATCCGGCACCGTCGCTGGATCGAGCAACGCATAGAACCGGATTTCCAGCGGGGAATCCAGGCGGCCCAGAACGGCCTTGGTGCTGGCGGACAGCAGGATGGCCGAGGTGCCGCTGGCCGGCCCACTGGCGCCGGCCAGGCCGCGCTTTGAGGCGGTGTAAAGCCAGAACGCGCTGGCCGCGATGCCGAGGAGACAGAACACCAGCAGCAGAACGATAGTCCGAGTGCCGGCCTGCTCGCGGGTTCTCGGCCCCAGCGTCGCACCCAACCCTTTTGCCGTCGAGGCTCTCATTGTGTATGTCGTTCGTGATGGCGCGCTTATCGCGCCTTCGCTAAAAACCTGCCAGAGCCGGGAGCTGAAAGCGAGGGAAACTTGCTTCAGGCCAGGCCGGCCAGCTTGCGGCCGGCCCCTCGGCCTCTGCAAGCGCAAGTAATGGTGGGCATAGGAGAATATTGGTAACAAGAGCAATTAATGGCAAGCATACGACAATATCTGGAAAGCCGGTGCCTGGCGCCCCCGTTTAGGTTTGGGCCAACAAGCATGTCGGCTCGGACACACTCTGGTATTGCGCAAGTTCGGTAAATCATTCAGCATGCGGATGCATGAATCCTGTTGGTCATCAGATGCGGGCATTTTGGCGGCGCGACGCAGAAATTGTCTGCGGCAGCACAATCGGCGGCTTATATGAACAGCACTAGACCTCGCCCGATCGCCAGGGTGTCGGTCCTGGGCCTGGCAATGGCTTTTTTGCGCGTGCCCGGCGGGCTTGCCAACGCGCAAGACTTTCAACATCTGACCACCCCTCAGCCTGGGGGCATGCCCGGGTGGCCCGTCATGACCGAGGTGACTCAGCTCACCAATGGCTTGAGCGTGACGTGGGACGGGCCGTCGGGCTACTACCAGCTTTACCAAAAGCCCTCGCTGAAGGCCGGTAGTTGGCAAGCCGTGGGCAGCGCCAGCCTTCTTCGCCAGGCCATCCTCACCGCGTCCTCCAGCAGCGGCTTTTTCCGCGTCCTGGGCCCGTCTCCTATCTATGCCGGTGATGGGGCCTGCACCGAGTGCCATGGGAGCGCCCTCCTCACCGAGATCAGCGACACGCCACATGCGCAAGCGTTCCAAATCTTGCAGCAGAGCGGCCAGGCCGCCAATCCCGCCGTTCTTCCCAGCTACACCGTAGGTTACGGATTGCCGACCGGATTCAGCAGCGCGGCGGCGACGCCGGGGCTGGAGGGCGTGCAATGCGAGAATTGTCACGGCCCGGCGGCCAACCACGCGGCCAATGAGTTCGACCCGAGTGTGCTGCCGCGGGTGGAACTGGCGGCGACGGTCTGCGGCGGCTGCCATAGGGGGCCGCAGCAGCCGTACTACGACGAGTGGACCACCAGCGCTCACTCGCAGGTTCCCGGACAGAGTGTAATCCCAGACATGAACGCCGCGAACGTCATTGACGCGTGCGGCCAGTGCCACTCGGGGTCGGCACGGCTAAGCCTGCTGTACGCGGAACCTGCGCCGACGGGCGACGCGGACATGCCGGTGGTTTGCGCGGTTTGCCACGACCCGCACGCCGAGCATACCTACGCGAACGCGCTGAATGGGGTCTATACCTTTACGAACCTGCTGACTGGAGATGACATTGTCATCAGCAACAACCAGCTTGGAGCCGTTTACACCCAACAGCTCCTCAATCCTCTCGCTTCGACCAACGATTACTTCGTGCCCGATGGGACGACGATCGCCAGCCAATACAACCCGAACATCAATCTCTGCGCCCAATGCCATAATGATCGGGGCGCGTCCTGGACCAACTCGAGCGAGCCGCCGCACCCATCGCTGCAGTACAACATGCTGCTGGGCACCGTCGGTGTGCTGGCCAGCGGCCCCACCAACCTGCCAGGCACGCACTCACAGTTGGAAAAGCAGTGCGTCGCCTGCCATATGCAGACCTCGCCGTACCAGAGCGCGGCACAGCCGGCCATAACCGGCCACAGCTTCAAGGTGCAACTTTACGACGTCTGTACCCCCTGCCATGGCAGCGGGCAGGGGCAAGGGCTGGTGCAGTTGCTCAACCTTATCGTCTCCAACCAAGTGTCTCAGGTGAAAGCAAGCTTGGACTATTGGGCGACCAACACCATCACTACCAATTTCCCGTCGGCGTTGAGAAGCTACGGCACGCGGGCGTGGGAGTACGCCACCCCCGGCGGTTTGTCTTCCGGCGGGCCGGGACCAACTGCCAACTTGCAGACGAACATTCCAGTCAACATCCAGAAGGCCCGTTTCAATCTGTATGCGGTGTATAACGACGGCAGCGGGGGAGTCCACAACCCGTTCTATGTCTTAAGCCTGCTGTCCAACGCCGAAGCGTGGGTCCAGCAACAACTGCCCTAACCGAGTGAATAGGACCCATCAGACTGGAATGGCCCTGCCTGCGCCGCAGAGTTGATAGCACCGCAACCAAGGAGGACATGATGAATTGCAAAACTGCCAGGTTGGGAATGTCTGCCACAAAACGGGGGCGCGGCCTGGCGCTGGCGGTCGGCACGCTGGTTCTGGTGCTGGCAGCCGTTTCCTGCCAGACGGTGAACCGATCGGTGGTGGTGCTGCCGGACGTGCCCGGGGCCAAGTATATCGGGTCCAAGGAGTGTGAGCAGTGCCATGACAAGTTATACCGCGATTTCGCCACGGCGGACCACGCGCGCCTGGTGGCCGCGGGGACGAACGCGATCAACGCCGGCTGCGAATCCTGCCACGGCCCGTGCAGCCTCCACTCGGAGTCAGGCGGTGAAACGAAACCTCCGTACAGTTTCACACCCGGCCGCCCCCAAACCAGCAGCTATGGCGCGCGGTTGCAGGTCGAGCCTGCCCGCGCGAAGGAAACGGTCTGCTTCGAGTGCCATCCCGACGTGCGGGGCCAGTTCAGCCTGCCCAGCCATCATCCCGTGCCGGAAGGGAGACTCACCTGCACCGCCTGCCATTCGCCGCACAAAGGCTCGATTGTCATTGGCGGCGGCACGTCGCTGCTTTCCCAAAATGAAAGCTGCTTCCGCTGCCATGCCGCCCAGCGTGGTCCCTACACTTTCCAACACGACGCCCTGCGCGAAGGCTGCGCCACTTGTCACAATGTCCACGGGTCGGTCAATGCCAAGCTGCTGAGTGTTCGCGATGCGAACCTGTGTTTGAGATGCCATTTCCAACAGATCAGTAACGGCAAGCTTCTCATCGGGGGTTCCGACCACACGGTGCGCGTGCAGCAAGGCACCTGTTGGACGGCGGGCTGTCACACGGCGGTCCATGGTTCCCGGGTGAGTCCCTCTTTGCAGTTCTAACCAGTGACCCGAAAGCCGATGAAGCCCATAATGCCAATGCTGAATCAAGGGGGCCGCCGGTGCGGGGCGGCTTTGCTCGGTCTCATTTTGCCGGCCTTCGCCCTTTTGGCGGCGGATACCAATGCTCCCCCAGCGACCGTCCCCGCCGCTTTGACGCCGGAGCAGATGTTCGAGGGCGGAACCAACTCCTTCAACAACTGGATAGACCTGTCGGCCGGCGGGTTCATCTCGGGCGGCAACAAGGCCCAGTTCCAGCAGCGGCACCAGACCTACGGCGGGGCGTTCGGCGGCATCGAGGATTTCCATTACCAGACTGATCTCGCCAAGGGCACCACGTTGACCACAGACGGGCGGGCGATCTTCGATAACGACGATTACAAATTGAGCCTGAGTCTGACGCGCGAGAAGCTCGGGTATGTGCGTTTTTCCTATACTGAATACCGCACCTGGGAGAATGGCGACGGCGGCTTTTTCCCCCCTACAGGGACGTACTATCCATTGTCGAATAGCGCCGAGTCGCTCAAGCACGGCGATCTTTCAGTCGAGGCTGGCTTGACACTGGACAACCTGCCGAAGGTGACGTTCAAATACGAGCATACGTTCCGGGAGGGAGACCAGAGTTCGACCAGTTGGGGCTTCGCGCAGCCGGCGCTCAACGTGACGCGCGGACTCAGCCCCTCCTTCTACGACATCAATGAGCACAGCGACATCTTTCAACTCGACGTGACCCACCAGATCAAGGCGACCGAGGCTGGCCTCGGGCTGCGTTATGAAACCGGCAGGATAGACGATGCGCTGAACACCTATCAGTACCCCGGACAGCCCTTCGCGCAGGAACTCACGGACCGGCAAATCACCACTTATGACGCGTTCGACGTTCACGCCTTCACGGAAACCTGGCTCAGGAAGAACCTCATGCTCTCCTCGGGGTTCGCGTATTCGGATCTGGACAACAATTTCTCCGGCAGCTACATTTCCGGCTCGGCCTTCGATGTCAGCGCGCCCATTCCCAACCCCCAGGCCGCGGGCACCGGCTACTACGGCTTGCAAGGCGGCTCGCACTTGCAGGAGTACGTGATGAACCTCAACCTCCTCTACAAACCCACCGAGCATCTCTCGATCACGCCTTCCGTGCGGGTGCAACAGGAGGATACGGATGCCAGCGCCAGCGGGATCGAGTACGTGAGCACCCCGCAACTGGGCGCCCTCCCGCCCACAGTCTTCACCGCCCCCTTCACGGCCAACAGCGATCAAAACTTCCTCGAGGTGCATGGCCGCCTGGACGTCGCCTACAAGGGATTCACCAACTGGGTGCTCTACGCCCGGGGGGATTGGACCGACGGGCAGGGCAACTTGAGCGCGGCGGGCGGGCCGGGGCTCGTGCCCTTTTTTGGAACTGGGATTTCACTCGGGACCCAGCAGCCCATCCTGCAGGAGACCGACGAAAACTATTTATACCAGAAATACAGCGTCGGTGCCCGGTGGTATCCGGTCCGAGGCGTCACCCTCGATGCCGGCGGTTACTACAAGCTTAACCAATACAACTACAACAACGGGGTGGACAGCACCCTGAACCCCGACTTATACCAGGCCTATCTGGTGATGCAGAACTTCGAGACCTACGACGGAAACCTGCGGCTGACCTTGAGGCCGCGCAGAAATGTGACGCTCATCAGCCGTTATGAGTACCAGTACTCCACCATTAATACGACGCCCGACCCGGTTTTGGGCCTGAGCGGAGAGCAAACCTCGACCATGACCAGTCACATTATCGCGCAGGACGTGAGTTGGACGCCTTGGTCCCGGTTATACCTGCAGGTCGGCTTCAACTACGTCTTAAGCCAAACCAAAACCCCGGCCTCCGATGTCACCCAGGCCATCCTCGCCGCGCAGAACAACTACTGGACTCTGAACTTTTCTTCCGGACTGGTCCTGGATAACAAGACCGACCTGAAGCTGGGGTTCTTCTACTATCGGGCGGATGATTACACCGATATCTCCGCCGCCGGGGTGCCTTACGGGGCCGGCGGGGAGGAGTATGGCGTGACGGCCACGCTGACTCGGCGGATCAGCGAGCACCTTCGCCTCTCGTTGAAGTATGGCTTCTCCCGCTGCACCGACGCCCTCTATGGCGGGAATCAGGATTTCTGCTCCCAGCTCGTCTATTCCAGCCTGCAATACCGGTTTTGAGCCTCGGCAACCTGCCCTTGGAATACCCTCAAGAATCCGCGCCCGGAGTCGCAGGCATTCTTGAGTCACATAAATCTGGGTTTCTGCCCTGGGGGCGTCCGATCTGCTGGCAGGAACCAAAGACTCCCTGCTTCTCTTTAGAGATTCATGCTTGCGAGGCAGCTTGATCAGTCACCTTGTGACAGCGGGCGGCAGAAGCTGGAACCTGACCACCCCTTGCAGCACGTTACCGGGCTTGATCGGCTGGCCAATGCCATACTGCCCATCGTATTCGTTGATCCCGGCAGGAGAGCCGTCGAAATGGTTCATGATCTTGACGGCCAGCGCCGCCGGGCCCAGGGTCGCGCGGAGGCTGTCGCTGCCGTCGGAAATGACCCGGATGCCGGCGCCTTGCGGGTTGGTCAGGCGGGCCTGGTAAATGTGGCGCTTGGTGCTTCGGAAGTCGTTGCAGCCCCAAGGATGGTCGTCCTGCGAATAGGGGCGGTCCCCCGGGGGAACAGTCTGCGGAATGGTGTTGTGGACCATCGCCACGCCCCGAGGCCGGCCGATATGGTCGTCGGGATAATAGGACCAGTCAGCGTTCCGGTCCCATTCCAAGCGGCCCATGTCCACGGGCAGTTCAAAGCCGAGCCCGATCTCGCGGGCGGAAAACTCCTGCTTGCCGTTGTATTTAAAGTTGTAGGCCATCTGGACATCGCCGGCGTCGTCCATTTTGATTTCGAACCCGCCGGTGAAATCGTCGTAGCGGCCATTCCAGTGGAGCACGGCCTGGCCCGGCTCAAGTTGGTAGTCGGCGCCAGAAAACGCCCAGGAGCGCGGGTCCGGATAGGGCTCGGCGTGGCCTGGAAAGCGCATGATATGCAAGACCGGGCCGGAAATGATGACCGATTCGCGTCCCGCCAGGCACCACATCATCTGGCCGGTTCTTTTGTCATAGGAAAGCTCGGTGTTCCGGCCAAGGAGGCGGATTGCCTCGGCGCTCTGGAGGTAAGTGGTTGCGGGCATTTCAACGATGCGGGCGGGTTTGCCGGAGTTGGGGAGCGCCGGAATCTTGCGGGGACTGAAGTTGAGTTTGTAGCCGTCGATCATTCGGCCGGACTGGTCGTAGAACTCAAGCACCAGCGTATCGCCGGCCTGGGGCGGGCGTTTGGTCCGGAGGGACAGGGAACCTTTGGTCTGGGGAGCAACGCGAGCGCGGACCTGCCCATGTTCCAAGCTCTGCTCGAACGCGTTGCCGGTTCCGCGCGGCGAGTCGCCTGGGCCGTCCGACCACGTGTGAGATGGCCTGGCCAGCCGCCATTTGCAAGTGTAGTCATTGAGGTCGTTCCAGAAGTTCAGGTTCTCGACGGGAACCTCGATCGGCCTGCCCGCTGGCGGAATGGCGAGAGGCTTCGGTTCGATCCGGATCGGTGAGTTCGCTTTCTTGGCGAGCCACCACTCGGGCCGGGGCCGTCGCCAGCCGTCCACCGTGCCCCAAACGTAGTCGCCGACAATCCCGCGCCGGGGCAGCTTGTAGATGCGGTCCGCGAAATGAATCCGCTGGTTGAAGTCGCGCCAGTAGCGGATGCCTTTATTGGGGACGAGGAAATTGTCATCCACCCAGGAGAACTGCATGGTGCCGATAAAGTTGTCGCGGCGGCGCGCCGCGTCCAAAAGTTCCTGGACGTGGGTGCCCCAATAGTCCCTGAGGCCGGGGTCCAGTTCAACGCCATAAGCCAGCGCGCCCCAGCCGTGGAAGATGCCGAATGATTCGTCGTTGATCACCGGCATCGGCAGGCTCTGGGTGTCGGCGAGCTTTTGGAAGCTCATCGGACAGTGGTAGGTCGCGATTTCAAGGTTGGCCGACTGGCCGGTTCCGCAAGGCCGGGTGGGGTCGGACTGGCGGAGAAACTGATGCACCATCTCGAAGTCGCGGCCGAAGGCGCTCTCGTTGCAGATGGACCAGATCGCGACTGAGGGCCGGTTGCGGTCGCGCTCGACGTACTCGGACATCACGCTGAGCATGAACGGCGCGTTGCGCAGGTCCTGCGACCACTTCGCGTCCCAAACAAAGCAGAACGGACCGTCGTCTTCGACGTAGAGGCCGAGTTCGTCGGTCAGTTCCATCGTGTAGGGATGTGAAGGAAAAACGCAGACGCGCAGGGCGTTGAAATTCGCCAGCTTCATCAGTTCGATGTCCTTTTTATTGATAGCGTCGCTCAGATAACGGCCCGTGAGGGGATGGGCGTCGAGCCTCGAGACGCCCCGGAACTTGATCGGTTTGCCGTTAAATTCGAACAGCCGTCCTTTGACCTCAACCTGGCGGAAGCCAAACCGTTCCCGGATGGCTGATAGCGCGGCTCCGCGCCCGGCCAGCTCCGCCACCAGCGTGTAAAGCTTCGGTTGCTCAGCATTCCACTGGTGGGGCGCGGCGACCTTGGCTTGGAGCTTGATCGTGCGTGTTTCCCAGGGCAGGAGAGAGGCATTGGTGGAAAGTCCGCGCAAAACCACCTCCTTGCCTCGGGGATCAAACAAGCGAAGCTTAAGGCCGGCATCAGACAGCGCGTTGGACCGTTCATTGGCCACATCGACATCGACAGACAGCAAGGCGTCCTGGTAGGCCGGATCGAACGTCGTCGCGAGTGCGAGCCGGGAGACGTGGGCGGGCTCGACCGCGAAGACTTCCAGTGGACGCCATAGGCCAGCGAGGTTGAAATAGGCGAAATAAGTCATGCGGTCGAAGTTCGCGGCCGTCGAAAGGGCCTCGACCAGGATCATGATCTGGTTTTCGCCCGGATGCGCCGTGCCGGTAATATCGAGTTCAAACGGTGTGGCGCCTCCTTCGTGGCTTCCCACGCGCGCGCCATTAACGAAGACTTCGCAACGGCTGTAAATCGCCTCGGCTCGGAACTTGATCCTCTTGCCCGTCCAGCTTTTGGGGACGGTGAATGTCCTCTTATAGAGTCCAAACCCGCTTTCGCAGACGAAGCCTTCCATTTCCCAGTGGGCGGGCACGTTGATCGCGCGCCACTCGAGGGTCTGGGATTGCGCGGAAAAATCTTTCGGCGGATCGGGAACGAAGCTCCATAGGCCGTCAAGGGAGAGCCGGTTGGCCGATCCTTTGGCCGGCCTTGGGGTCAGCCTCATGGCGATGTCTCCGCTGTCAAGCGTGCGCTCCGCGATCATCCCGCCGGCCGTCGCGCTGATCTTGACCGGTCCGACGGATGAGAGCGGCAGATCGGCCCTAAAAAAGCCTTGCTCGTCGGTTTTCACGGCGCTTTTCCACGAGCCGGCCGGCGTCTGGCCGGTGACTTCGATGGACGCGTCTTTGACCGCGACCGTGCCATCAACTCGCGAAACCGTGCCGACCAAATGCCCCAGAAGATCTCCGGCCACCGATATGACCGGAGCGCCGTTGCCGGCGGCAGGCCCGCCTGTGGCCGCAAACGTAATGAGCGCCAATGCCGTTAGCAAAACCCGCACTTTGTTGGAATAATTCATACTTCCTGGCCGCCACGCGGCTAAGAGCTAATTGGGACGGCCTGAGCGCAATCCTGCCTGACCTTCGGCGGGGACCACGCCGGGTCGAGCCAGGCGGTGGCTAGGACCCAAAACATGGCGAATGGAACCGCTCCCAGCAACGAAAGCATCATCGAGTTCATGGCGCGACCCATCAGGTCCGGAGTGCCCCGCTCGGTCAGGCCCAGATAAATGAACGTCGCCATGGCTTTGAGCAGAAAACAGAGGCCGCAGGCTTTGCCCAGCGTGGCCCACAAGGGGTGCCGGGCAGTCAGCCGCCACTGGTAACACCACAACAACACGACTCCATAGAGCACGCCCATAACCGGCGGCACCCAAACCGGCAGGACCGGCGGCCAATCTTCAGGGTGCTTGATGCCGGCACAGAGGACGGAGACGACCACCATGCAGACACCCCCCAACAGGCCCGCTGCCGCCCCTGTGACCAGGGCGTAACGGTCGCTTGGCGCGATGCCTTCGCGGGCCTGTTTCAATCCCAGCCAGAGAGTGCCCGCAGACAGGCTCATGCCCAGGGCGCCGGCCATTAGCCCGTTGGGGACGAGCCACAAAAGGCCGCTTACAATGCCACCGAGGCCCGTGAGCAAAAACAAACCGATATAGCGCAAATACATAGTTATGCCTTTGTTCCAATGAGATGTTGAAAGTAATCGGGCAGCGGTTCCGGGCCGGCCTCCGCGCAAACGGCGAGACTCTGTTCCGGAGCCAGCGGAAAATGGCCGTTCCCATGCCGCAGGAGCAAGCCATAATGCTTTTGAATAAAGCAGTGCCGCCGGGGATTGCCCATCGCCCCGGACATGCAAGACCAAATCTGATCGAGCGGAGTTTGGGCAGCGTTGCCAAAGCTCATCGCGGTGAAGTCGCACGGGCAAACCTCGCCTTTCGCATCAATGAACAGGTGTTGGGTGCCGGCGCCGCAGCCGAACAACTCCGGGCTTTCGATGCGGTTGAACGCGCAGACCTTGGGCCGGAGTCGCTGGCGATTGGATACAATATGGAACTGGCGGAGTGTCTGAATGTGGTCCGGGGTGAGCAGCGTGTCGGCATGGTCGCGAGCCAGCAGGCCGCACGGCATCGGCTCGATGATGCGCCATTCGTGCGCACCGCAGTCGCCCGCCAGGCGATGCATGGGAGCCAGCAGTTTCTCCTCCACCAGGATCCGGGTGGCAACGGTCGCAGCCATCGTGTAGAATCCGTGCTCGCGTGCCCGGCGCAAGGCTCGGCAAGCTTGCGCGTGGGCGCCCGGGGCGCCGCGCAACCGATCATGCTCCGCTGCGGTCGGATGGTCGAGGCTGATGCAGAGGGACCACAGCCCGGCGGCTTTGAGCTGTTGCAGCAGTGCGGAGTCAACGCCCGCCCCGGAACTGAACACAATCGTCGCCGCTCCCCCGGAGGCGGCGGCGGCCACCAAGGCGGGCAAATCTGCCCGCGTACAGGGTTCCCCGCCTGTAAAGCCGATGATGCTTGCGCCGAGCCGATGCAATTGCCCGATAACAGCAGTCCATTGGCGAGTATCCAAAGTGCCGTGGTCGCGGTTCTTCAGGCTGCAATGCCAGCAATGGTAAGGACAGACCTCGGACACCGCCAGAAAACCCGACACCGGACTGAGCCGGCGGCCGGAAAGGAGGTTCTCAAACATCCGGTCGAAGGCCGGACCGGGGAAGGGAGGCAAGAATGAGTTGATCACCCATTGGCCATTATGGCGAGTGATCTGCTCGCCATCCAGCCAACGGCGGACAAACGCCAGACCTTTCAGGCCCGGCACGAGACGGCCCAGGGATTTCTGGACTCCGTCTGGCAACCGCTGGCGGCCCTGTTGGCTCAACTGCCGGAGCACACGGCGCGGCACACGTGTGATCCGTGGGTCAACCAGAATCCGCACGAGGTTCAAATAGGCGAGATTCATAACCTGCGGGCGATGGCCGTCGTGAAATGATGATAAATGCTGTCGCGGCTCCCTGTCATTTCGGCTTCAAAGAGTGCAGCCACCGGCCCTGACAGGTCGAGCATGTCCTCGAATCCGGCCAGGATTCCCGTTTGGCGAAGCCAGGGGAGCAACTCGCCCTCCGGCGCGGTGATGTTCCGGGCCCCTTCCTGCTGCCACTCGACTGCAAACCCGCTCCGGCGCAGTTCTTGTTCGAGAAAGCTCCAGTCCTTGGGAAAACGAGGCCAGGCGGCCAGCCGCACGCAGCCGGGAAACGCAAGCATGCAACGCTGAAACGAGCGAAAGACGGGGGCCAGCGTATCGGCGTAGTTGACGATGAAAGCGAACCCCGCACCGCCCGGCAGCAGGCGGCTGCACTCGCGGATTAACCGCGCCGGTCGCGAGTAACCTAGCGCCCAGGTGGAGACGATCAGTGCTGCGCTCGCAGTGGACTGGCTGCGAACAAAGTCCAGCATGTCGGAAACCACGCAACGCAAGTTGGCGGGTGCATCGCGCCGCGCGCATTCGAGCATGGCGGGTGAGCTATCGACCGCGACGACGCTCGCTTCCGGGTTCGCCTGGGCCAGGCGCCGGGCCGTATAGCCCGTGCCGCTGCCCAAGTCCAGGATCGGACCGGTAAGGCCGCGGGGCAGGCGTTGGAGCAGGTCGTCGGTCGCTGGACGCAGGTGCCGGTGCCAGGCCGTGTCGTAGGTGGGGGCTACTTTGTCGTAACCCGCAGCCACAACCGCCGGTGTCAGCCACCGCCCTTGCAACGCCAACGCCGCAACCCGAGTGTTCAGGCGCGCCCATTGGACGAGGTGACTCATAGAGGCCCGCAACCGGCAGCAAACAGCACGAGGCTCAGTGCCACAACCAGCAGGATGAGAATATCGGTGACCAGTCTTTTCATAACTTGATGACGCAGTTAATCGTTTACTATTTTCCTTGTGAGGCAGCCCAAGGCGGCCTCACGTTGCTGACTGCTCTTTTACTCCTCCGACCGTGGATTTACTAATCGAAAAAAGTGCCCCCTGCATCGGTTTAATTGATGTTGCGCGATGCCACTTTTGCATTGGGTTGCCGCGCTGCCGTTCTGGTTTGACACTTGCCCAGCGGCGCGGGGTGTCGAAACCACTGCTCGGATTGGGCCGCAGGGTATTGGACTTACGGTTTACCGGTGTTCATTGTTGTAGGCCGGCAACCGATCGAACCATTTGAGCCTGGTCGGTTTGTCCTTGCGCCAGTCGAACAGGGCCAGGGCGCGGGCGCGCTGTTCCTGAGTCATTTCGGAGAAGCCTTTGTCATTGCCCCAGCCGTTGGAGAGCGAGACTGGGGCCTGGTATTGCCGGACGGCGAAATCGATCCAGGACCATTTGGTCACCGGCCACCAGCAACAGGACCAGAGCACATTGCGGTAATTCGAGAAAATGCCATAGGACCAGGCCTGCGGCTGGCACCAACTGTCCTGGTAGGTACCGTGGGCCACCAAAGCGTAGGGACCTCCGATTTCATGGCCAACAGCACCCAGGCAATCGGAGGTGAGAAAGGCGATTTGCCGCCGGTGCTTTCGGTTGTAGTCCTCGACGAACCGGCTGATGTCGCGCGTTATCCGCATCATGGCACGGTCGGCATATCCGGGCGCTCCCTCGCTCCCCAACTCCCCCGGGGCGATGTGAAACGTTTCGTCCCAGTTCAGCATGTCAATATCCGGTCCAAATTCGGCCAGCATCGCTTTGGCGTACTCCAGATAGAAGGCGCGCACTTTGGGATGAAGCGGGTTTTGCATGTAGCTCCGGCCCTTGGAATCAGATCCCTCCCAGCCTCCCCAACGCAGCACGCAACTGGGATCAAAATCGGCCAGGCCATTGCCCGCATTCATGCCGTCGGCAAAGTAGATGCCCACGCGAAAACCCCGCGCCCGGCCGTAATTCAGCCGGGAATGGATTTCTAATAAAGACATCTTGACCGGCTTGCAGTTGGCAAACCCCACTTCGACCCGCTCGCCCCCGATCTCCCCGAAGGCGGGCGCTTTTTTGGCCGTTTCGTAATTGGAGAAAACCGTCCATTGGGTGTCGAACTTGCCGGCTTTGCGGTCGAAACAATAGTGGCCGAGGAAATCGTACCAGCCATGCAGGCAAAGCAAGACTTTATGCCGGTCCGATTTCGGCAGCGCCGCGGCGAGGGCGTCGATGTCGCGAAACCAGCCCTGGCCTCCGTCGCTCATATAGTCATAGTCGACCAGTGCGATCTCATGGAGCCATTTCGGGCCGGGCGGCACATCGGCCAGGACCGTGCGGAAAAAGCAGTCGAGCGATTGCTCGGGCGACCCCTGATGGCGGCTGAGGACAATCGTTCTCCTCTCGCAGCCGTTTTCGAGTCCGGCTCGCGCCGGATAGGTCCACTCGAGGGCCATTGGGGTAAAGAGCACGGAGAAATAGGGATCGGCGGCGAGCAGCACCCGGCCCGGCCGCTGGCGAGAGGGTGAAGGCTGATCCGGCACACTGAGCATCGGCAACGCCAGCAGAACGCCTGACCTTGGCAGCGCGCCGGCAAAACGATACGCCGCAGCCGGGTTGGTGCCCAGAGACGCCCCGACACCATTGATCATCGGCAGCCATGCGTCCGTCGGGAGCGCCGACAGTCCTGACTCAAGGGAAACCGTCAAATCCGATGCCAGTTTGGCCCCGCCCCTGACTTGCAACTCACGGGTCCAGGTCAAGGCCCCATGCCGGCGGGTCAAACGGTGCTCCAGGATAACTTCGATGTTCGGCTCTTCAGGCCAGCGATAGGTGAACGAGATACTGCTCTCTGCGCGTGTCACCGCGGCTGGCTTGGCCAGCTTGAGAATGTTACCGGCATAACGAATCTCTCCGGCGCTGGAAGGCTGGGTAGTCGCTTTTTCCGCGCTCCGGTCCCCCCAGCCCAGGAGACCGCCATCGGCGTTGAGCGCCAGGCGGTCCGAGCCACAGCCCAACACAAATGGTTTCTCCTGCGGCGCGCCCTCAGCCAGCCCTGAGAGGACAACACAGGCAATGAGCGTCAGGCCGGGCCTGATCGTCAAACTCGCCAAGCTGCTGCGAACAGATTTCATTGGTAGTCCAAGTTTAGTCATTGACCCTACCAGCGTGCGGCTTCCAATGCCACAAGCTTTTGTGCGAGATTGGCCGCAGGGGATTGGACTTTAGCCGTGCATGTGCTATGGTAAACCATTCCGGCAGCAGGCGGATGGCTGGGAAGACGATCCCGGACGGGCCGACGCAGTTGTCCCGGGCAAGGCGGGTCCGGCGGCCAGGCAGAGGCGCGGCGCGCGACCGGGGCGGGCCGGGCGTCAAAAAGGGCTCAATCCCTTCGAAACCCCGTCGAAGCCCCGTCGTAACAACACGCCACCGCCACGCTACCAACGCGCCACCAACACACTGCCAGCTATATGGTGGGTTCAGGGCAGGGCCGGGGGCCATGAGTGCAGAATGCGGAATGCGGAAGAGGGGAGGAAGAAGAAGCCTCCCGGACAATGCAGCAAGCCTGGCACCTCAAGCCGGGGGCACTACCAGCACCTTCTGCTTTTGGACCCGCGCCAGAACATCTGCCGGATTGAACGTTTGCGGCGGCTGGGGTTTGGCTCTCGTTGCGCGTCCGCCAGCACTCATGCCATGTATCGGTAGTTTTTCCTTGCGCGAGAATACCAGCTTGCTTGACTTGGGACATGAAGAAGCCAGGTGCAAAGCAGTTGTTGGTAGAAGCTGTTTGGCTGGCGGCAGCGCTGATTGGGTTGTGCAGCTTGCAGCACCGCGCCGGTGCATCCGGCTCTCGCGCTTGAACGACGGCGCCGACGCGTTTCAATTCGTACGCGCGTTTGGCGGCGAAGGATGGATTTGCTCGACGCCGGAGCTGTCGCCGACGGCGGCGGACCCGGTGTTGCTGGCCTGGTCGCAGCGCCGGGCCAATGCGCTTTGGGAAGGAAAGGTGGCCCTCCTCAAGGATGGTGAGCCGATAGCAACAGCGGCTCTTGCCGAGACAACCGATGTGCTCTTTCCGCAAGCTCAACAAAGCCCGGATGGCGATTACTGGGTGGCCTATGAGAAATGCGAACCGAAAGGCTCGGAAATCGTGCTGCGAAATGTGACCAAGGAGCTTCGCCAAGGGACGGGCGAACGGTAATCCACCAGCCGCGGTTGCAGATTGGAACCTGCCGCTTTTGACCCGCGGCAGAGAGCCTGCCGGCTTAAACGTTTGCGGCGGCTGGGGCCTGGCTCCGTCCATCATGCGGATCACCACGATGCTGGCCGCGTGGACATCCATCGCCTCCGAAAGCGTTCGGGGCTGGTACTGGGGTTGCGTTGAAGCCTTGCTTGCGACCCTTTGATATACATCTGGACATGCTGAATTGACGGAAAGAGTCGACTTAGTGCAACACCCGACCACTCGCAACCCCGCCGCCCGCCCCAAGCCGCCAGGCAAATCAAATTGGTTGAAGATCAGACCGGACTTGTCCACAATCGCCGCGGTTATGAGCGCCATCCAGATTCCCCGCGTCAAAGCGGCGTCCGTGCTGAAGGTGTTGTCGCACGGCAGAACCAAGCCGTGCCTCATTCTCGCAAAGGACGAGGGAGGAAATGACCTCGAAGTAGTGCTGAAGTGGCGCGCCGCCCCCGAGTTGAAAGCCACTGGCTTGGTCTGCGAGCTCATTTCGGCGCTCTTGGCGGAGGACCTCGACTTGCCGGTGCCAAAGCCATTCTTGGTCGAGGTGCCAGACGGCTTCCACGCTGGCATTGCCACCCCGGAAGTCTCAAAACTGGCACAGGCCAGCGTGGGTCTGAATTTTGGCAGCCAGAAACTACCTCCAGGCTTCACCACTTGGGCAAAGGATAAGCCCATCCCATTCCTTTTGCGCCCCACGGCGGCGGAAATCTTCGCCTTCGACGTGCTGACCCAGAATCCCGACCGCAGGCAGGTCAACCCCAACCTGCTCACCAACGGCGAGGAACTTTACCTCTGCGACCACGAACAGGCGTTTTCTTTCCTGGCAGGCGTCATCGGCGGCTGGTTGCCACCCTGGACAGGGCACGGCCTCGGCTTCTTTCGCGACCATGTCTTTTTCCAGCAGCTACAGGGCGGCGAGCACAAGTGGGAGCGCCTGCTCGGTGCCTTGGAAGCTTTGACGAACACCCGCCTGAGAGAGTATCTTGCAGCGGTTCCGAATGAATGGCGCTCCAACAATGCAGCGGCTGACCGGATTTCCGAGTACCTGCAAGACGCTCGGCAAAACCGGGATCCGCTCTTTGCCGCAATCAACCAACTCCTAAAGTGAAAACGACCTTTACCTACACCGTGCTTCGATACGTCCACGATATCGCCACCGGCGAGTTCGTCAACATGGGCGTCGCCCTCTACGCGCCCGAAGCCAAGTACGTCAGCGCTATCTGCAACCCGCGTTACCGGCGGCTCAGCAAGATGTTTTTGGAGGTGAACGGAGAGAACTTGCGCTCCCTCGTCCGTTACATCCAGGCGCGGTTCGAGGAATTCGCTCTAAAGCTAAACCGCGAACTGCCGCTTGACGGACGCCCCAAGACAATCATGGAGATTGCTGCCGGCATCCTGCCGCCAGACGATAGCTCGCTTCAATGGTCCGAGCCTAACGGCGGCATCACGGAGGACCCAGCGGCGACCCTCGACCAGCTTTATGTTCGCCTCGTTGAGAAGTACGAGGAGCGCGCCCAAGTGCCAAGCCGCACCGACGACGACGTCTGGAAACACTACCGCAAGGAGCTGGAGGAAAAACAGGTTTTGGCTCGCTTGCAGTCCAAGCGCATCGTCGCGAAGGACTACGACTACCAGTTCGACCACGCGTGGAAGAATGGCGAATGGAACCTCTTTGAGCCGGTCTCAATGGATTTGCAAGATGCCGACACCATCTTGGACAAGGCCAACCGCTGGCTCGGACGGGCGACGAACCTCAAAGATTCCCCGGAAGATTTCCGCCTATGGGTACTACTCGGCGAACCGCGTCTTGAGAAACTACGCCCCGCCTACGGCAAGGCACTCAACATCCTGCACAAGATGCCGGTGAAGATGGAGTTCGTTCGCGAGGAGGAGGCCCGGAAGTTCACCCGCAAACTGGCGGCGGAGATGGCCAAGCACCCATCACCGTAAGAGAAGGGGATATGCAAGGTCCAGGCTTTGAGCGGATGGGAAACCGGCGTGGGAAAGAGGGGGGCAAGCAGACGGGAGCTTGGGCATGGGGTCGGAACCACTGCTGCCAAAGGTCTGAAGCCTTCCAGGCAGCCATTGGCCGAGGCCGGTCTGCCTGGCCCGGTTTTGTGGGTCACACGATTTATCTCTGCCGCCGAGGGGTTGAGAACGTGGTTGGACGGACAAGACCCGGACGGGGGCAGTCGGGTCTTTCCGGGTGGGATTCAGTTGCGGGATCCGGCAAGGGGGGAGGGATTTGCGGGCTTGAGGGCGGGGGGGAAAGGGAATAGAGTGGGGGGCATGAAATACGCAGAGCGCATCACTTTCGACGCGGAGCAGTGCGGGGGACGGCCGTGCATCCGGCACTATCGGCTCCGGGTGAAGGATGTGCTGGACATGCTGGCTTCCGGGGTGAGCGAGGCGGAGATTCTCAAAGATTACCCTTTTCTGGAGCCGGAAGACATTCGGGCCTGCCTGGAGTTCGCGGCTGAGCAAGTCAATTATCCCGTGCTGGTAAGCGCCTGAGCCTGTGCGTTTCCTCGTTGATACGCAGCTTCCGCAGGCGCTGGCTCCCTGGTTGAGCGCCCGCAGTCACCCCTTTCACAGTTCACAGCAAACGCCGGAATTCATCCGGTGTCAGGCCGGCGTCACGCGCAATCGCGCCCATCGTGTAAGGGTCAACCGGATTTGCACGCGGGATGATGAGTCTGGTTTCGCCGTTGGACATAACAATATGGCCGCTCTGGCGCACGATACGGAAGCCAAGCTTTTCAAAGACGCGCATGGCGTCTTGATGCCGGACACCGGGCAGCCTGGGCATAACTCAAATGGCCACTTCGACTTCGCTGACCTTGAATAGTCTGGCCTCGTCCGCTTCCGCCGCGAGCCATTCCCGGATCGCCTCCCGGATGTTGGCCAGGGCTTCCTCGCGGGTCTTGCCCTGCGAATGGCAGCCGCGCAACGCCGGACAACTCACCGAGACGCCGTCCTCATGCTCGATCAACGTGACCCTGTATTTCATGGTTCAACCGTAATCTTGTGCCAAAGGCAAATCAAGTCCACTTGGGCATCTGCAAGGGTGAACTGCGCCACGAGACCCCCAAACTCAAGGGGGTTGCGAACCCGTCATTGTCGCACGTCCAGGTGTGCCCCCACGTTTCCCGGAGACAGGTATGGCGGGTGAACGGTCATTGGAGGGCGTCGCAGAGGCCGGAGGTTCGGGTGACACGGCGGGCAAGGGCGGCGCGGAAGACCTGCTCGTCGAACCAGAGTTCGACACTCGTGCGGGCGCGGGTGATGCCGGTGTAAAGGAGTTCGCGGCTCAGGACGGGGCTTTCACGGTCGGGCAGGATGAGCAGGACGCGATCAAACTCGGAGCCCTGGCTTTTGTGGACGGTCAGCGCGTAGGCGGTTTCATGCTCCGGCAAACGGAGGGGGAGGAACTTGCGCAGAGTATTGTCCGGTCCGGGAAAGAAGGCCCGCGGCTCGCCGGTGTCGGCATCGGGCAGGAGGAGGCCGATGTCGCCGTTGAAGAGCTTCAGGTTGTAGTCGTTGCGCGTGATCATGATGGGCCGGCGGGCATACCAGAGGTTCTGGGGCCGGATCAGGCCCGCCTCTTCCAGGATTTCCTCGGTCGCCTGGTTCAGACCGGCGACGCCGAAGGGGCCCTCGCGCAGGGCGCACAGGATGCGGAAGCGGGCCAGGGCCGCCAGCGCCGCGAGCGGGTCGGATGCTTTCAGGAACTCAGTGAATCCGGCGGTCACGCGTGCGCGCAAGGCTTCCTTTAATTCCGCGCGGCGGGGAAGGGGCGCAGAGATGAGATCGTCTGCGGCGTTGGCGCCGCAGTCCCGAAGGATTTGGAGAACGTTCTCCGCGCGGCCTTCATTGATGGCGTTACTGAGGCGGTAGATGGCGCTGTGCTGGCCGAAGCGGTAATTCTTTTTGAGTTGGACGACGCAGTCGGCGAGCGCGGCGCGTCCTTGGGCACCGGAACCCAAAGGCAAAAGGGGACCCCTCACCCCGGCCCTCTCCCCTTGAGAAGGGGAGAGGGGGCTTGCGTCGGAGGCGGCGGCGGAGCAGATGTCGCCGAGGACGGCGCCGGCCTCGACCGAGGCCAATTGGTCTTTGTCGCCCAGGAGAATCACCCGGGCGGACGGAGGGATGGCCTGGAAGAGTTTGGCCATGAGGGCGAGGTCCACCATGCTGGCTTCGTCCACGGCGACGACGTCAAAGGGCAGGGGATTGTCCGCGTTGTGGCGGAAGCGGGCGGAGTCGGGGAGGTAGCCGAGCAATCGGTGGATGGTCGTGGCGCGCTCGGGCAGTTGCGCCCGGGTGGCCTCGTCACAGGCGAGGGTGGCCTTGACGGTGCGGATGGAGTCCTGAATGCGGGCGGCGGCTTTGCCGGTAGGCGCGGCGACGGCGATGCGGAGCTTACGGTTGCGTTCCAGTTCCAGCAACAACGCCAGAATCAGCACGAGGGTGTGGGTCTTGCCGGTGCCGGGTCCGCCGGAGATGACGCAGAATTTGCGGCGCACGGCGGCGAGCGCGGCAACGCATTGCCAGTTGATGGTCTCGCCTGGCTCCGGGGGGAAGAGGGCGTGGAGCTTTTGGGTGAGCGTAGGCGAGTCAGGTTGCGGCGGCAGGTCGGCGGCGCGCTTGAGAATGGCGGCGGCGAGGCTCTGCTCGTATTCCCAGTAGCGGTGGAGGTAGAGCCGGTGACGGGCATCGAGGATCAGCGGCTTGAAGTCGCCGGGCGAGCCGACGACGGGCGAGGGGTTGAGCGCTTTGGTCCAGTCCTTGAGGCGGGGAAGGTGAATTGGATTCACGCCGTCGGGGGGCAGGTCGGGGAAGGTCGAGCCGGCAATCGCTTCGAGGTCGAGGCAGATATGGCCTTCGCTCCGTTTGCAGCTTACCAGGGCTGCCGCCAGTGCGACCAACGGTTGCTCGCCGCCGGCCTGCGCTTCGATGAATGCGGCGAAGTGGCGGTCCAGGTCGCTGAAGGCGCTGCTGGCAATAAGCTGGCGGATCTCAGTCATGGGCTTGGCCCTCCGTTGCCGCCGTGCCGGTTAGCAGGTTGTTGAGCTTGCGGACAAAGGGTTCCTCAAGCCGGTCGCGATAGATGCCGAATCCGGGCCGGGCGGGGTCAATGCCGCGCAGAAACAGATAGCAGGCGCCGCCGAAATGCCGGTCATAGCGGTAGCCGGGCAGGCGCAGGCGGAGATAGCGGTCCAGCGCGGCGGTGTAGAGTTGGCATTGGAAGTAGTAGTACCGGCGGCGGATTTCGCCCGCGAGGGCGGCTGGGCCGTAATCCTCGACCCGGTTGCCGAGCCAGTTGGATTTCCAGTCCACGAGGTAGTAACGGCCATCGAACTCGAAGACCAGGTCAATGAACCCTTTGAGCATCCCCTGCCCCGGGGCGAAGGAGAACCCGCTCGGCTCGCTGGAGAACTCCGAGCCCCCACCGTTTGTGGAGGTCGCTGCGCCCGAGGACGGGCGCACTCCGGTGGTACGGCCCGGATACGCCTCCTGGAGCAGTGGCCGGAGCATTTCCGGCGAGATGCGCTGGAGGGGGAAATAGAATTCGAGTTCGTGGAGCCGCTGCGCCGCCGTGATTTTCGCCAGGGTCAGGGTGGGAATACCCGGGTCCAGCGGAGCGGTCATCACCTTGCCCAGCATCTCGACGAGGATATGGGTGAACTCGGCCTCCGGCAGGCCATGAGCGTGGAGCTGTTCGCGGACGAGGGCCGCGGCCGCCGGCTGGTTCCATTGGGTGAAATCCAGCTTCTCGAAGATCTTGTGGAGGCAGGTGCCGGGCTTGACGCCGCGGGGGAAGGCAAAGATGCCGGAGGCGGGAAGCTCGGCGCGGGCATCGGCGCCCAGGGCGTCGTGGTCCGGCAACTCCTCGCCCTGGTTGGCAGTGAGGGAGGTGAAACTGCTGATGCGCCAATCGCGGGCAATGGCGCGGGTGAACCGCCGATAATCCAGCGCCAGCCCAGCGGAACTGGGGGCCGTGAAGGCAGTGTCTGCGGGTTGAGGAAGGTCGCGAGCGGCGATGGTCGGTTGGCCGTCCGGGCCGCTGGATTGGTCAGCCAGCTTGCGCAGGTCGTCGAGCAGTTGGTGGTCGTCGAGCTGGGGGAAGTGGTTCTCCAGTGCCGTTACCGGATCAGGTTCGGGGTTTGGCGGCGGGTGCAGCAGCCAGGCTGGAGCGGAAGTTGCGGCGTCGCGGAAGGCGCCCCAGACAAAGTAGCAACGGTGTTTGGCACGCGTCAGGGCGACGTAGAAGAGCCGGACGTTTTCAGCCAGGCGTTCGACCCGGGCTTGCTGCTTGTGCGCGTCGTAATCGGGGCTGCCGAGGTCGCGGACGAGGTTGCCGTCACCTTGCTCGTGGAAGAAGACCTGCTCCTCGCCGCCGTGCTCGATGGTCGCGCCCTTCCATGAGAAGGGGCAAAAGACGACGGAGTATTCCAGCCCTTTGCTCTTGTGAATGGTGACCAGCTTGACGGCTTTCTCGTCGGTCTCCAGCCGGAGTTGGTGTTCCTCGGCCACCTGGCCCTCCAGTTCCCGCTGCTCGCCGAGCCACTTGAGCAGGCCGGAGACGCCCAGGCGATGCTCGACGCTGGCGCGGTGGAGCACCTCCAAAAGATGCAGGAGGTTGGTTAACCGGCGCTCGCCATCGGGGAAGGCCAGCAGGCGGGGCCGGACTTGCTGGCGCTGCATGAAGCTGCGGAACATCTGGATGAAGCCGCGCTGGAGCCAGAGGTCCAGGTAGCCGCGGAAGCGTTCGAGGATTTGCTGCCAGTCGGTCTCCTGCTTCGCCACGGCTTCGGCTTGGGAACCGCTGTAAAGATGGGGCTCGCGGGGACGCTCGCCCTCCCGTTTTGCCAGGGCTTCGATTTGGGAACCGGTGAGGCCGACCATGTCTGTCCCGAGCGCGGCCATGAGTTGGGATTCATGGGTCGGGTCGGCAATCGCGGCGAGCACGCGCAGGGTCTCCACCACTTCCCGGGAGTCAAACAGGCTGGCGCTGGTGTAGAGCACGCTGGGGACGTTGCGCCGGTTGAGCGCGTCCTGAACCAATTGGGCCTGGCGGTTCTCGGGCACCAGCATCGCGATGTCCTCGGGCAGCAGCTTGCGGTCGCCCAGGGCGGTTTGGCCATTCAGCAGCTCGACGATCTCGGTGGCCACAACCGACGGAAGCAGTTTGTCGGCGGCACCCTTGTTGATCTCGGCCCCGGTCCGCCGCCAGAACCAAATCTGGAAAGGCGGCTGCGCCTGGCCATCCACTGTGAGGGGCTTTTTGTCGGCCTCACCTTTGGCGTCCACAGAATGGAATTGGATGCCGGGGAACACGAAGGGTCGGGCCGAGGCGCTGAAGACGGCGTTGACCGAGCGGACCAGGCTGGCTTCCGAGCGCCAGTTCTCCTTGAGGGTGTAGGTCTGCTGGGAGTGCCGGCTGGCTCTGAGATAGGTGAAGATGTCGGCGCCGCGGAACCCGTAGATGGCTTGCTTGGGATCGCCAATGAGGAACAAATAATTCTCCGGCCCCGTGAACACGCGCGAGAAGATTTCGTATTGGAGGGGATCGGTGTCCTGGAACTCGTCGATGAGGGCGGCCACGTATTGGCGCCGCAGCAGGGCGGCCAGGGCGGGGCCATCGGCGCCCGCCAAGGCGCTGTGCAGGCGTGTCAGCAGGTCGTCGAAGAACTGGACCTTAAGCTCGTCCTTCCGGCGCGGCAGCTCCTGCCGAACATAATGCAGCGCCCCGAGCTTGACGCCGATGATGTAGTACTCCTCCGCGCGGGATAGGTCGTCGCACAGGTCGAAGAAGCGATGCGCTGGGGCCGGGCCCTTGGCCTTCTTGGAGACCTTCTGCGCAATGGCCGACTTCTTAAAGAGCTGCAAGGCGTCCAATGCAGCCGGGGGAAACTCTGGCGCACCGAGGCAACGGTCGAGTTGGCGGAAGGCGTCGGCCATGGCCTCGTCATCGTTGTAAGGCTTGTTCGCCCACTTGGCGCCGCTGCCGAAGTGGCTGCGGATGGCGTCCTTCTGCTCGCGCCAGATTTCGCGCAGAGAAGCGAAAGCGGCTTCCAGGGCTGCGGCCAACGATTCTGGAGTCTGGCCGTCCACGGGTGAAAGCAGCTTGAGGAACGGGTGAGGCAGGCTGGTCCGCACCAGCGGCAGGAGGCCGTCCGGGCTCAAGCCGTTCTTTAAGGCAAAGATGACAGGGATTTTGCCCGCGCGGTAAAACTGTTTGCGCCAGTAATCTTCGACAAGCTGGCGTAACAGCGGGGTCTGGTCGGTGACCAACTCCGTGTCGAACAGGTTGCCGGTCTCGAACGCCCGGTCCCGGAGCACCCGCTGGCAGAAGCCGTGAATCGTATAGATGGGCGCCTCATCAAAGCCGTAGAGCGCACGGTCCAACCGCGCCGCAAAATCAGCTCTCTGGTCCGCCTGCCTGGCCACCAACGCGCGGAGGAAGGGGTCGTCGCTGGCCCCGGTGTTGAAGGCCTGCAAAGCTCTGGCGAGAGTATGGCGGATGCGATGGCGCAATTCCTCGGTCGCCGCCACCGTGTAGGTCACCACCAGGATTTCGCGGACCGACAGGTTCTTCTCGAGGATGAGCCGCAGGAACAGCCCGGCGATGGTGAAGGTCTTGCCGGTGCCGGCGCTGGCCTCGACCAGGCTTGCGCCTGCCCGCAACTCCGTCTCAGCCAACTGGAAGACGGGAACAGGTTTCATGCCGCTGCCTCCTTCAGCTCGCTCAAGAGGGGCTCGAAGACTGCGCGCGCCGTTTGCTGGAACTCTTCGTCCAGGGGATCGACGTTACGGAAGCACAAATCGAAGTAGGGGTCTGCGCATTCACCGGGCGTCTTCCTGAACGGATTGCCTTCCCAACTGAGCCGGGCGAGCCCTAGCGGCTCCTGCTTCGACCGGCCAGCCTTCTGTGTCAGCACGGCGTCCGCGTAGGCCCAGGCGGTCTGCGGGAAGAACTTCAGCGGCCTGGTCAAACCTTTCCAATAGAGATCGAGCAGGCCGGCCAGCAACTCCGGCGCCCCGGCCAGCGGCGGGGCTTCAAAGACCTTGTCGCTGCCGACGAGTACAGCGTTTGAATACGGCCCGCCGGGGAACGCGGCGTTCAGGACGAGGTGCTCGACCCAAAAGCGCAAGAGGTCCTTGGGCTTGATGCTCGCGCAGCGGAAATGCAAAGGGCCTTTGGCTGTCAGGCGCCGAATCTCCCCCACCAGGCGAAACTCGCCCAGCGTATGGTCAACCTGGATGGGATCAATATAGCCATCGCCGAAATGGGGCCGCACTTGGTCCAGGAACGTCTGCACCTCGGCTTGGAGCCCGCGGAACTGCGCCGCCCCGGCTTCGCCCAGAGGCAGCCGCCCCGAGGCTTTCATCAACTGCAGAGCGTCTTTGACGCTGGCTCCTTTGAGGCCCATGTCCACGAGGTCCTGCCGGATGGCGTAACCGTCCAGGGGGGCCACCGCGAAAGGCTCGACTTCCGCCAAGGCCTCGTCCTGCTCCTCGAATCGCAGCCCAAGCCGGCGGGTCACCAGCCAGCGGGCGGGATTGCAGAAGAACTCCGCCAGGGCGCCTGCGTCCACTGTGCGCCACTCAGCTTGGGGTTCGCTCAACGGCACATCAAGGAAGGAGGCTGGCAACGTTCGGGCGGCCTGCCCGCAGTGGCTGGCCCGGCAGTTCTCGGCGGAATAACTGAAAAGCCGCCCATCCTGCGCCGTGAAGTAGGCCGGGCTGAACGCCTGCAAACGATGCCGCACCAGCACGTGATCCTTGACGATGTCCTGCCCGGGCAGCTCATACGCCTGGGCGACGTAATCCAGCAGTTCACTCACCAGCACCGACGGCGGGGCTTCGCTGTTATCGCGAATGGATTGGCCGACGTAGCTGATGTGCAGCCGTTCCCGCGCCGAGAGCAGCGTCTCAAGGAAGAGATAACGGTCGTCGGCCCGCAGGGAACGGTCGCCCAACCGGGGCTTCTGCGCCATCAGGTCAAAGCTCAGATGCCGATCCGTCCGGGGGAAGGCGCCGTCGTTCATGCCCATGAGGCAGATCACCTTGAACGGGATACTGCGCATGGGTTTGAGGGCGCAGAAGGTGACTCCGCCGGTGATGAAGCCGGAGCCGAAGCGGTCTTCCGCCAGAAGTTGGTTCAGGGATTCCAGGATCACCGCCAGGTCAACCGGCTCCACGCAACCGGCCTCGGCGGCCTTGTTGGCAAGCTCACGCAGCGTGGAGCGGATGAGCAATGTTTCCGGCACCTGGCTTTCAGGGGGTTGGAAGAAGGCTTCCAGCGCGCCCAGCAGGATTTCCTCCCACTCCCCGATGGTTCGCCGCTCCCTGAGTTTGGCCGCCACGTCGAAGAGCCGCTTCAAGTATTCCGCAAAATGCCCCAGCACCTCGGCGCTGCCGCCTTCCACGTCGTCATACGGAAGCACAGCCTGAAACATCCTTTCGCCTCTGCCGGCCATGGCATAGCCCGCGAACAGCCGTTCCATGCCCTGCTGCCATGTGTTCTCCGCCAGACCGGGCAGCCCGAGACTCTCGCGCTGCTTCGCGTCCTGCCCCCAGCGGATGTTGGTCCTGCGGACCCAGACCCGGATGATGTCGAGGTCCGATTCGGCCAGACCAAACCTCGCCCGCACCGCGCCGGTCTCCAGGATGCGCAAGACGCTGGTCGCTTCGAGGCGCGTCGCGGGCAGGCTCAGGAGGTTCAAGAACGCATCGATGACCTGGCTGGCGCTGCAAATGCCCCGGTCGGCCACGCTGAACGGAATCCGTTTGCTCGCCTCTTCCGGCGAGTCGAACACCGCCTGGATGAACGGCGCGTAAACCTCGATCTCCGGCGTCATCACGAGCACGTCGCGGGGCGCGAGCTGCGGATCGCGCGCGAACCAGTCGAGCAGGTGATCGTAGAGCACTTCCACCTCGCGCAACGGGCTGTGACAGGAATGCACCCGCAACGAGGCGTCCGTTCGACCGATGGGAAGCCGGGGACAGTCTTCCCGCCCCCGATCCCGCAAGTGGAAGAGGTCCGCCTGGATGTGCTGAAGCAGGTCTGTCTCGGGCGGCTCTGAGAAGGCTTGGTCTTCATCCCAGTCGCCGGCCTCGAGAACCAGGTTCAGGAAGTCGCGGCCTAGGTGCCCCATCGAGGCCAGGAGATGGTTGCCCGCTTCCAGGTGGAGTTCACTGGCGGCGGCGTCCCCTTTCCCGGCAGCCTTGAGAAGTCGCTCCGACTCGCGCGCGTTGGCGATCTGGCCCCAGTATTCTTTCGATGGCTGGAGCAGAAAGAGGTGGACATCTATGCGGGCGCCCAGCGCGCAAAGGACCTGGAGATAGGACGGGGGCAGGGCCGAGATGCCGAAGATGGAAATCCGCTCGGGCACCTCCAGCGGTCTGGAATCGGGCCTGGCAAAGTGTTCGCTAAACTCCTTCAAGAGCGCCGCCAGATGTTGCCCCGGTTTCTCTTGATGCAGGCGTCGCCAGAGCGCCGCCTGCCATAGCTCGTGATGGCTGTCTTTAAGGTCGGCCGCGCTCAACTCGCCCTGGTCCCAGGCCAAAATCAGGTCGGGCCGGAACACCAGATACTGGTCAAACAGATTGGCGATCTGCGAGGAGAGTTGGAAGCGCTTGCGGACATCAGCCGGGTCTGCCAGATAGCTCTTCAGCGGGCTGAATTCCGGCTGGGGCAGCAGTTCCGGCAACAGCCGCAGCATCTCCCAGAGCATCACCTCGCGGTCGAGCGCCAGCTCCGCGCCTGGACTTGCCGCATTCGCTCCCAGGGCCTGTGCGCAGAAAACCTTGGGAAATGGGAATGAGCAGTTCGCGCAAATGCCGTGCCGCCCGGCCAATTCCAGCTTCAGCCAGCGGGCCATGCCCTGGCTCTGCACCACGACTACCTCCGGCTGAAGCGCAGAGCGCAACGGCTTTTGAAGGGCTTCCGCCAATCTCCGGGCCAACGTTTCCAGACGGTTACTGGTGTGCAGCCTTAACATGCGAGAGCGCCCTGCGCGAAGGACCGCGGGGTCTGGAGATGGTTTCGGGCGTGACGGCCCGCAAACGTCGCGGCCCGCCGTCCGGTCGCGGTCAGCGGTGACTACTTCGTTGCGCCCAGAACCTTGAGCTGGAGTTTGTTGGTGAGTTCCATCTCCGGCTTGCCTCGGTAGTTTGTGACCAGCCCCTTGACGGAGACGCTCTTGCCTTTGAGCGCCGACAAGTTCTCAAACTCGTTGGTGCTCTGGCTCCGGATGATCGCCGTGAACAGATTGCTAGGATAGCGCTTGTCGAAGTTCAGGTAGGTCAGGTTGGGCCTCACGCTGACTTGGGCCACGACGCCGGTCACAGTGACCTCTTTGCCGATGTAAGCAGAGGCTTGGGCCGTTCCGACAGTGAGGGGGATGGTGTTCGTTTCGGCGGCGCGGCTTTGGGTGGCGGCGGCGGTCAGGCAAAGCGCGGCGGCGAGGAGTGCGAATGATTTCATAGGACCCGCAGGGTGCGGCAGGCCCGGGCGCGATTCAAGGGCGAAGTGGAGGCAAACAGCGGCGCGCAAAGCGGGTTCAAGGATCTATGAAATTGCAGCCGCCGACGGTAGTCGGCGCACTTTGCCGCCCCAGGGCAAATCAGCGCCGGTTGCCGTCGGCGGCTACGGCTTGCTTGAATCCGCCCTGAGCAGCGCGGCGGCGCCCTACTCCGCCTGTTGCGCCAGCTTGGCGCGCTTGCTTTCCTCGACGATCTTCTGCTCCGCCTCGCGCGGCATTTCTTCGTAATGGTTGAAGGCCTCGGAATGCACGCCGCGCCCGCCGGTCAGCGAACGCAGGGTGCTGGAATAGCGGTAAAGCTCTTTGGCTGGGACCAGCGCCTTGATCAATTGGAAACCGCCCTCCATGTCCATGCCCTGGATTTTGCCGCGCCGGCTGGACAGGTCGCCCATCACCTTGCCCATGCAATCCTCCGGGATGCGGATTTCGACCAGGTGAATCGGTTCGAGCAGGCAAGGCCGCGCCTTCTCGAACGACTCTTTGAACCCGAAATAACCGGCGATCTGGAACGCGATGTCCTTCGAATCCACCGGGTGCATCTTGCCGTCGTAGAACTCGATCTTCACGTCCACCACGCGGTAGCCGGCCAGGATGCCTTCCTCGCACGCCTTCATCACGCCCTTCTCCACGGAGGGCACGAACACACGGTCCACGTTCTGGCCCGAGAGCGTTTGCGTGAACTCGACCCCGGTGTCGCGCGGCTTGGGCTCGATGCGCATCCAGACTTCGGCGAACTGGCCGGCGCCGCCCGTCTGCTTCTTATGGCGGTACTTCGAGTCGCCCTTTGTCTTGATGGTCTCGCGATACCGCACGCGCGGCTCGATCAATTCCACGTGCACGTTGTAACGGCGGCGGAGGCTCTCGGCGATGACCTCCAGGTGCAGCTCGCCCTGCGCGGACACGATCGTCTGGCGCAGTTCCGAATCCACCATGTAAAGGAAAGTGGGGTCCTCGTGGTGCAACGCGGCCAGGCCCGAGGCGACCTTATCTTCCTCACCCTTGACGTTGCTCTTGAGGGACGCGTGAATGTTCGGCTTGGGATACTCGACTTTGGGCAGTGTCACCGGCTTCTTGCCGCCGCACAGCGTGTTGCCCGTGTGCGTGTCCTTGAGTTTCACCACCGCGCCGATGTCCCCGGCGCTGAGCGTGGGCACGCTCGTGCGCGTCTTGCCGTTGAGCAGGTAGATTTGGCCGATCTTCTCCGTGCTGCGCCGGGCCGTGTTGTAGAGTTCGCTGCCGAACTTGACCGAGCCGGAATAGACGCGGAAGAATGAAAGCTCGCCAAACTGCGCCTCGCTCATCGTCTTGAAGACGTAGAGCACCGGGTCGGGATTGGTCAGCGCCACTTCCACCGTGTTGCTGTCCGCATCAACCGCTTCCACCTTGGGCCGGTCCACCGGCGACGACCCGTACTTGGCAATGAAATCCATCAGCCGCGCCACGCCGATGTTGCTTTCCGCCGCCGTGCAGAATACCGGCACGAACACCTGCTTCTGGATCGCCGCATGAAGGCTGGCGCGAACCTCCTCCTCCGACAGCCCGCCCTGCGCGAAGAACCTCTCCATCAGCGCATCATCGGACTCGGCAATGTATTCGATGAGCTGGTTGTGCAACTGTTTCGCCCGGTCGGCCAAAGCGCCGGTGGGCGGCGCTTCCGTGAACTTGCCGCTCTTGTCGCCCGCATACGTGATGACCTCGCTGCGCGGCACGTCCAGCACCTGGTTGAACCCGGGGCCGGCATTGACGGGTACGGTCAGCGGGAAGACACGGTCGCCGAAGTGTTCCCGGAGCTGCGCCAGCGTCTTGTCGAAATCGGTCTCCTCTTTGTCGAACGCATTCACGACGATCACCTTCGGGATGCCGTTCCCGGTCGCGCATTTCCAGACCGTGTCGGTGCCGACGCCCACTCCGTGGTTGGCGTGCACCACCACCACCGCCAGGTCGCTCACCCGCAGCGCCCCCAACGCTTCGCTGATGAAATCCGCGTAGCCCGGACAATCCAGAATGTTAAACTTCTTGCCCTGCCACTCCAGGTGCATCAGCGTGGTGGACACCGAAATCTGCCGGTGTTGCTCGCTCTCGTGGTAGTCCGAGACCGTCGAGCCGGCGGCGATGCTCCCCATGCGGTTGATCACGCCGGCGCACGCCAGCATCGCCTCGCTCAGCATGGTTTTCCCGCACGAAGCATGTCCCGCAATCGCGAAGTTACGAATGTCACCCGGTTGATAATCTTTCATAAAGCATCACTGACCATTATTCGATCCCCGTCGGAGCCGACGCTCCAACGGACGGACAATGTAGAGAACGACCCGCCATTCGCAAGCCGGGAAATCAACCGGCCACGGCCAGAGTGCAGGACAGAATTCTTCAAGAAGCCGGTGGTGCCATCACCGCGTAGCGGTACGGCGATGGTAGCCGGGTGCCTTTAGCCCCCGGTCTGAACGTTCAGGCGGGGCCACCGTCGCGTAGCGACGGCTGAACCATCGAGGCCGGGCAATTGCCCAGGCCGCCGCGCTGGGGCTGCGCCGCGTGAGGGCACGCGGCCTACCGATGGATATTGCGCGCTCAAGCCGGCTTGTCGGACTTGCTGTAGGACGGCGCTTCTTCGCGCAATACACCCGCGTCCGGCGCGGGTTTCGCCGGGCGGATGGAAAGGGCACGTTCACGCAGCACATCCAGCAGGCGGAGCTTCTCAGCCAGCGGGCGCGCGGCCAGTTCGCGGCGCAGGGCGCGCTTGCTTTCGAGAATCTTTTGCAGGTCAAAACTCATGGCGCGTCGGCGAGGAATTGCTTCTCAAATCGCTGCCACGCGCCCGCTAATCCATGCCGGGCGACGATGGCCTGGAATCGCGCGGCATCCAGCGCGCCGGCTTCGATGAATTGGAGGAGGCGGGCCTTGTCCTTCGGGCGGCCGGTCTGCAACGCAATGGCGGCGAGGTGTTCGGCGGTGAAGGCGCGAGCCAGCGTGCCCTCCACGTCCTTTGTGACGGCCTCGCGCAGGGCCTCCTCGGCCAGCGGGCTGGTGGGTGGAAGAAATTGCACGGGCCAGCCGGCGATAATGATGTATTCGCCGTGCATCGCTCCGCCGCGGGCCTTGAGATAATCAAAAATGGGCTGCGGGCTGACAAGGGCGCTACCCGTTTCCGATTTGAAAGTCACAAAGATGTCCACGTCGAGGGTCGCGCTGGGTTCGAGATAAAACGTCGCACCCACCGCGCCGCCGATGGCGTAGCGTTCAATGACGCCGTCGGACTGCATCCGGTTGATCGTGGCGATGACTTCTCGGATGTTCACGCGGAGAATATATCAGGCGGCCAGCACCGAGTTAAGTTCTTCCAGCAGGCGCGGCAGTTGCTCCCCGAAGAGTTGATGCGCTTTGCCCAGGCCCCCGCGCTGGTTGAACGGCGAGAGTTCCAAATCCTCCGGCTCGATTCACGGGCGGTCTGCCGAGCTTCATTGTGTCCGCCTGCCTCTCTTCCATGCACGGCCAAGCCCACAGAGCGCTGCCAGAGCAACGAGCGTGGCACATGACGGCTCGGGCACGCCGCTGATGACCACGTTGTCGAGCGAAAAGGGAGCATTTAGAATCTCAACCTCATATACGTTCTGGAAGCTCGAACTGAGGTAAAACGTCTGGAAATTGGCGCTGGTGACGGTAAAATAGTTCGTAGTTGTCAACGTTGGTCCCATAATGTTGTTTTCGTAGCCGACGACTTCGAGCGTCGGGTTGGAACCAGTCGCGCACCTTGCCGCATCGAAGGAAACGAGGTTGAAGAGGGCCGCGGGTGTCAAGCTGAACTCCAAGCCACCCCCGCCCACGAATACGTCTGGGGCCTCCAGGTAACCCGTCCCGTCTTGTGGATACCCAGGGACACCAGGCCCCACAAGGAACAGGCCCCCGTCCGGAAGAACCGTGAACCGCATCCCTGCTTCGAGGTAGTACGCCATCCCCCCCGAGATTGTTCCGGGCGGCTGGCCTTCAAATGTAACGGTTGTCGTTCCCTGGCCCAAGCACACCGTCGCGAGGCAAAAGAAAGCCAGCGCCGCCGAGGCCGCGAACCCGATTCGATTCGTGAGCGGTTTGGCGGCTTTCATTGTGTCTGCCTGCCCGTCAAGGCCGCCGGCGAACAACCGTATGAGCATGGCCTCACCAGCGTCTTGGATTCTCGTCTCCATTCGTTCCTCGGTTGATTACGATTCAAGTTTGCCCTCTTAGTTTCCTGCACGCCTGCCATTTGTCTTATGGTAGGGCTTTCCTCCCCGAGGGGTCAACCCTTTTTCCAGTGTTTTGCCGAAAATAATGCTCCCGTTTTTAGAGCATGTTGGCACGCATCAAGTCTGCGAGCGCCACAGGGGAAAATCCGAGGGGCGGAGCGCGGGGAGCCGCCACCCAACAGGGTTGGGAAGACCTCCTCTCCACGTTCGTGTCGGCCCCGCCTGCCGCTGCGCACAGCCTCGCACGGTCGCTCTGGCTCATTTAACCCATTTAATCCAGTTAACTCCCATCTATACATCAGCACTCCTAATGCCGACGCCACCACCAATATCCTGAGCAGGCCCTCTCCAGGTTCAGGTTCCCCGGAACGCTCACCAGAACACACAACACGCGACACGAAATCCCGTATCACCGTCAAACTCCCCACCCTCACCACCGCCTGCGCCCAACTGCGCCTCCCGTCGCCAACTGCTGCCGCAGGCGAGCCTCCCGATGGGTCACCAACCAAAGCCCTTGATGTTTAACCCTAGAAACCGCACTTGGAGCCGTGATTTCAAGTGCACGGCCAGTCAGAAGTCTCGCCGTATCAAGCACTTCGCATGGATGCACCGCAACTGCGCCGCAGTTGGAATGGTTCACCTGTCAGGTGAAGACTTCCCGATTTTGGATTGATACCACTTCCAGCTCGAAGATGCACTATTTCCTGTAAGGCAAGCAGGCACAGTAGTTTGTGCCATATTTGAACAGACCTTGGGGGCTACCGCAGGCACGAAGACTACTGCGGGCGGCGGTGTGGCGGGTATTGGGAGGATCATCGGAGCGGCGTCAGGCCGCAGAGAGACTTCTCAACGCAAAACCTGTCATTTTTGCCGCTCGCACGAAGGGGCGCAAGGGTGTTTTCTGCCCTTGCGCCCATAGTCGTGTCGGGTTCGACTCTACCGGCAACGGTTCTGAGGCCCGCTCACGGGAGCCGTGGTCTGAGCAATCCACGAGGCTGGGGGGTACTTATGCTATTTCTATCACACTGTCAAGTAGAGAGTTAAACCCCTTGGCTTCCTCGGCTGAGGGCGAAGCCGCCAGCAGGACTCAGTGAATAATAGCGGGGGAAACGTGATGCGTGATGCGTGATACGTGATGGGCCCTCGGATGGGGGGAGCGCGGGGGTGAGAATTCCCCGCCCATTTGACGCGCATTGGGACCAGGAACCCCCAGGCAAAGACGGACCCCTCACCCCGGCCCTCTCCCCTTCGGAAGGGGAGAGGGAGACTCGTGGTCAGCTCTCTGGCGAATCAAGGTTCATGGGGGGCGCATCGTCGGAATAGCGCATTTTCGAGCTGGAAGTGGTATGATACCCCAATCGCCTTCTCCCGAACATTTCAAAGGTCGAGACTCCAAAACAAGCATCTCCTCAGACTTCAACTGCGGCTTCCAGGATGAAACCACGCTTCATCTTCCAACTGCTGGCCAGACCCCACCAGCCACTACCACCCCTCCATCTTCACCCTCGTTGCTTCTGCCTTCCACCGCCCCCGGCCTCCCGCTGAGCGTGGCCATTTTCACCCGCCACTCCGGCTCCGTTTCAAACCTGTCAATGGCCCCGGCAAGGAAATAGGCTGGCGTTTATCGGGCGGCCCGATAGTTTGATTGCCGGTTTATGACGCAACGGTTCAATTCCATCGAATCCTTGGTGGCCGATTTGCAGCGGGGCAAAATGGTGATCGTGGTGGACGATGCCGACCGCGAGAATGAAGGCGACGTGATCATGGCGGCGCAGTTCGTGACGCCGGCCGCCGTGAATTTCATGGCCAAGCACGGACGCGGCCTGATTTGCGTGCCGACGACTTCCGAGCGCCTGCAGCAACTGGGCATCGAGCGGATGGTGCGCCAGAACCGCGACACCTTCCGAACTGATTTCCAGGTCACCGTGGATGCGGCGCGCGGGATTACCACCGGCATCAGCGCCGGCGACCGGGCCGAGACCATCCGGATCATGGCCGACCCGACGGCGGCGCCGGACGACCTCGTGCAACCGGGACACGTGTTTCCCCTGCGGGCGCGGCCGGGCGGGGTGTTGCAACGGGCGGGTCACACCGAGGCGACGGTGGACCTGGTGCAGCTTGCGGGCTGCCGGCCGATCGGGGTGATCTGCGAAATCATGAGCGACGACGGCTCGATGGCCCGGCTGCCGGAGCTGGTCAAGTTCGCCACCAGGCACCGGCTGAAGATTTGCGCCATTGCCGATCTGATCCAATACCGGCGCGCGCGGGAGAAGCTGGTGGAGCGCATGGAGGTGGTGAAGCTCCCGACGGACTACGGCGACTTTGATTTATACCTCTACCACTCGAAGCTCGACGGGCAACATCACCTGGCCCTGGTCTGCGGGGAAGTGGCAGGGAAGCAAAAGGTGTTGGTGCGCGTCCACAGCGAGTGTCTGACGGGCGACGTGTTCGGGTCGCGCCGGTGCGATTGCGGGCCGCAGTTGCATGAAGCGATGCGGCAAATTGCGGAAGCCGGCCGCGGCGTGGTGGTGTATATGCGCCAGGAAGGCCGGGGCATCGGCCTGGCGCCGAAAATCAAGGCCTACAAACTGCAGGAACAGGGCTACGACACGGTGGAGGCCAACCAGAAGCTCGGCTTCGACATGGACCTGCGCGAATACGGCCTGGGAGCGCAGATTCTGGCGGACCTCGGCCTCAAGACGATTCGCCTGCTGACGAACAACCCGCGGAAGATTGTGGGGCTGGAAGGCTACGGGCTGGAAATCGTCGAGCAGATACCGATCAAGGTGAAACCCAATCCCCATAACGCGCGCTATCTGAAGACGAAGCGGGAGAAACTGGGGCATCTGCTGTAAGCAAAATGGAGTAATGGAGTGTTGGAGTATTGGAGTGTTGGAGTATTGGAGTATTGGAGTGATGGAATGATGGAGTATTGGGGTGATGGGCTGGACCAAGACCCCAACACTCCAGCACTCCAGCACTCCAGCACTCCGTTTTCTTTATGCTGAAACCTATCAAATCGAACAGAGTTCACGCGGGTGACGCGCGGTTCGCCATTGTCGCCTCGCAATACAACGCGCCTTACGTCGAGGCGATGCTGCAGGCGGCGACGGAGGAATTGGAGCGCGCGGGAGCCAGGGAAGTGCTGGTCGTGCGCGTGCCGGGCGCGTACGAGATTCCAGTCGTGGCGGCGCGTCTCGCCCGGGCAGCTTTCCCGCACACGTCACGCATCACGCGTCGTGCCTCGGCCCCCTCCGCCATCATTTGCCTGGGCGTGATTTTGCGCGGGGAGACGGTCCATGCGGCGCACATCGGCGAAGCCGTGAGCCGCGCGCTGATGGAGATTCAGGTGCGACACGAGGTGCCGGTCATCCACGAGGTGCTGCTGCTGGAAAACGAGGAGCAAGCGCGCGCAAGGTGCCTGGACCCCAAGCGCAACCGGGGCCGGGAAGCGGCGCAGACGGCGCTGGCCATGGCGCAGGTGATGGCCGGTCTGGCCTGAATTTCCTTTCGACGCGCCCGCCAATCCTGTCTAACGTTTCGGGCGATGGCCAGCAACGCCCAACTCACGCCCATGATGGCGCAGTATCGCCGCATCAAGAGCGAACTGCCCAAAGACGCGCTGCTGCTGTTTCGGCTGGGTGACTTTTACGAGATGTTCTTCGAGGACGCCCAGGCGGGGGCGCAACTGCTCAATGTGGCGTTGACCCGGCGCGGCGTCGTGCCGATGTGCGGCATTCCCTTCCACGCCGCCCATGCCTACATCGGGCGCCTGCTCAAGGCCGGCCGCAAAGTCGCCATCTGCGACCAGATGGAAGATGCCCGGCCCGGGCAATTGGTGAAACGCGAGGTGACGCAAATCCTGAGCCCGGGGACGCACTTTGATGAGCGAATGCTCAAGGCGGAGCGGAACAATTTTCTGGCGGCAGTGTATCCGGCCGGGCGGACGTTCGGCCTGGCATTCACGGATTTGACCACCGGCGATTTCATGACGACGGAAGTCGAGGGGGACACGGAGGTGCTGACGGAGCTGCAGCGGCTGCGGCCGGCGGAGCTGATTTATCCAGGGGAAGCGGGGGCCGTGAGGGACTTGCTGCGGGGTGGGAGTCGTGGGTCTGAGGGAGAACGGGGACCCCTCACCCCGACCCTCTCCCCATCCGATGGGGAGAGGGGGACCACCAAGCCTGGGGAGGAAGGGGTGCGGCAGGTAGGGCGCGCTGTCCCTGAAGCGGTTGGGCAAAAGGCCGTTGCCACGGCGGCGACGGGATATGGCTGGATACTGAACGGCTACGACGATTGGGTCTTTGCGCCGGAGACGGCGTTGTTCACGGTGCGCGAGCATTTCAAAGTCGCCTCGCTGGACGGCTTCGGGTTAAGGGACCGCACGGCGGCTATTGGGGCAGCCGGGGCGGTGTTGCATTACCTCACGCAACACCTGCGGCGCGACGTGGCGAACCTCACGCGCATTTCGTTCTACCAAAGGAGCGATTACCTGACGCTTGACTTCACCACGCTGAGGCATCTTGAAATCCTGGAGCCGTTGCATCATGACGCCCCGCGGAATGCGTCGCTTTACGGCGCGCTCAATCGCACAGTTACACCTATGGGCGCGCGGCGGCTGCGTGATTGGCTCTCCCAACCGCTCGCCACGGTGGAACCGATTCGGCGGAGGCAGGAAGCGGTGCAGACGTTCGTGGAGAATGCCGCCGGTCTGGAAGAGCTTCGCGCGCAACTTGCGCAGGTGCGGGACTTGGAGCGGACGCTCGGGCGCCTGAGCGCGGGAACCGGAAATGCGCGTGATTTAATCGCGCTGCGCATGGCGTTGGAACAGATTCCGCGGCTCAGGCAAATTGTCCGGGAATTGACGACGGCGGATGCGAAGAGGGGCGGGCGAAGTGCGGAAGGCGGAAGGCGGAATGCGGAATTGGATCAGAACCTCCTTCCCTCGTCTCCGGCGGATACGGCGGGAGGGCGAGCGTCCCCGCGAGCCCAAACGTCTCCGGAAAATGAGGCTCGCGGGGACGCTCGCCCTCCCTTGCTGGAGGAATTGGAGGGCTGGGCCACCGAACTGCCGGACCTCGGGGAGCTGATTGGGCGGGCAATTGTCGCTGAGCCGCCGCTGGCGGTGAAGGAAGGCGGCATGATTCGGGACGGCTTCGACCCTGGTCTGGACGAACTGCGCACGGCCATGCGCGGGGGCAAGGATTGGATCGCGAAATTGCAGCAGGATGAAATCGCGCGCACCGGCATCCAATCCCTCAAGGTGCGTTTCAACTCGGTGTTCGGCTACTACATCGAGGTGACGAAGGCAAACCTCGACCGGGTGCCGCCCGATTACATCCGCAAGCAGACCATCGCCAACGGCGAACGGTTCATCACGCCTGAGTTGAAGGAGATGGAGGGCAAAATCCTGGGCGCCGAAGAGCGGGGCGTGAAGCTGGAATATGAATTGTTCCAGCGCGTGCGCGAGGCCGTGCTCGGGCGGCTGCTGGAAACCCAACAAACGGCGGCGGCACTGGCGCAACTGGACGTGCTGGGATCATTTGCCGAGACCGCGCGCCTCTACAGCTACTGCCGTCCGCAGATCGGCAACGAAGGCCGCCTGTTTATCCGGGAGGGCCGGCATCCGGTGCTGGAACAGAACTTGAGCGAGGAACGCTTTGTGCCCAACGACGCGCGGTTGGACGGCGAGACGCAAATCGCGCTCATCACCGGGCCGAATATGGCGGGCAAGAGCACCTACATACGGCAGGTGGCGCTGCTCGCATTGCTGGCGCAGACGGGGTCGTTTATCCCGGCCGCGGAGGCCCGGATTGACTTGGTGGACCGCATCTTTACGCGCATCGGGGCGAGCGACGATCTGGCGCGCGGACAGTCCACGTTCATGGTGGAGATGTGCGAGACGGCGAACATCCTGAACAATGCTACCCCCCGCAGCCTGATCATCCTGGATGAGATTGGCCGCGGCACGAGCACATTCGACGGGCTAAGCCTGGCGTGGAGCATCCTCGAGCACCTGCACAACCAGGTGGGCGCGAAAACGCTCTTTGCGACGCATTACCATGAGTTGACCGAACTGGCGGCCCGCTTGCCGCGGCTGAAGAATTTCAACGTCGCCGTGCGCGAATGGCACGACCAGATCGTGTTTCTGCGCAAGATCGTCGAAGGCGGAACCGACAAGAGCTACGGCATCCAGGTGGCCCGGCTGGCGGGCGTGCCCAAGGGCGTCCTGGAACGAGCGAAGCAGATCCTGGGCAACCTCGAGGAGTCCGAACTCACGCCCGAGGGCAATGTGCGCCAGGCCACGCGCCGGCAGCAGGACCGCGACAAGCTCAAGCAACTGGCGCCGCCGCCGCAGATGGATTTGTTCGGATAAGAGACTTCACCGAGGCTGTCGGGCACGAAGCAAAAGGGCGTTCTACGGCTTTCTTGAGCGGCCTGGCTCCCCCCGCAAATTGCCGGTTGCGGCTTCGGCGGGGTTCAGTTAAGATAATGCACAACATGAAGATAACAGAAGCCCTGGTTGCGGAGCATACCATATTCTTGACCGTATTCGATCAGATCGAGCGGGTGCTGCCCAGCCTCGCCACGCCAACGGAGGTCAGGACGATGGCCAGCATCATGGAGCGGCTGCTGGAGGAGCACGCCAAGACCGAAACCAACCTCGCCTATCTGGCCCTGGATCATGTGCTGGCAGACAACGGCGAGCTTAAGCGCATGCACCACGACCATCATGAGATCGACGACCGGTTGCGAAAAGTGCATACGGCAAAGACTTGCGCCGAAGCGCGGCGCCTCCTGAAGGTGACAATCGCGGGCACGCGTGAGCACTTTCGCGCGGAAGAGCGCAGCGTGTTTCCGTTGCTCGAGAAGGTGCTCCGGCAGGAAACGCTCGCCGAATTGGGACAGAGCTGGCTGCAGCGGCAGGCAACGCCAGCGAGCCACGCTTAACCCGGCCAACCTGCCGGCGACCGGAGTTCACCACCTCTCAAAGTGAACGTAGTCGCGGTTGAATCTTGTTCGGGGTTCCTTCGCCTCAGCCGGGCAGCCGATGGAGATGCAGGCGACCGGAACCACCGACGGTGGCAGTGACAGAATCCGTTTGAGGCAGTTCATGCGTTGTTCCCGGGGATGAACGCCCAACCAGCAAGCCCCGAGCCCGAGCAGGTGGGCGCACAACAGCAGATTCTCAATCGCCGCAGAGCAATCCTGGAACAGGTAACTGAGTTGCTGGTCGTGCGCCGCCTGGAGGTCGCCGCAGACGGCGATGCCCAGGGCGGCACTGGCGAGCATCTGACCGTTAGGCAAAGCGGCGGAGATTTCCGAGAGCGTCTGCCGGCTGCGGACCACCACAAACCGCCACGGGTCTTTGGCGGCCGCGGAAGGGGCCGCCATCGCGGCCTCAAGGAGCTTTTGCACCGCCGCCTCGCTCACTGACCCGGTCGAATAGAGGCGGATGCTCCTTCGACCGAAGATAAGCCCAAGTTTCTCGTCCATATTCGTATTCATAAAGGTTTGCGCAGGTGAAGAATAGCCTGCCCTCCCCGGCTCAACGCAAGCATTCCCGAACCAGCAACCTTGGGCCGGGCAACGCGCGCCTGCGCTTTGGCGGCTTGCGCTTTGGCTCGATCTATGGCAGGAATTCCGCCGGTGCGGGTTGGTTTCCTGCACCTTCATAGTTCGGGCGGCCACCTGAGCAGGCGCCGCCCGTCTTTCGTGGTTGGGTTGGGTCGGGGCGACCCGGTGTCAAAATCGGGTCGCCCTTGTGTGCGCCGCCGCGCGCTCTCCGCGCCGCCGCTTGAGCTGGGACAGCCGAAGGTCAAACGCGAAGACAAGAAGGGCGCAGCCAGCGAAGACTGCGCCCCCGAAAAGCGGTCACTGAGCCCCACAACAAGCCCTGCAACCGCCCTTCCCGTTCCCTGCCTGGGAACGGCAAGATCATGCCACGACCCGCAGGATGCGCAATTCCATGGATTACGTACGCCCTGTAGGTAAATGAACGGACAAGACCCTTCTCAAGTCCACGATACAGGGTGGAATGGCAGGCCAGACTGATGCTTCCCGGAGCAGAATCGCTCTGCTTCTGCCTTTTCAGTTCCGCGCGGTCACCAGTACGATTCCCTGCCCGGGGCGGAGGGTGTAACAGAAAGGCTCGTGAATGTATTCGAGGGGATATTCGGGGGAAACATCCCGCAGCGGCGCGCCGGCCTGAACGAGGTCCCGGAAGTGGTCCGCCGCAAACTCCTGATGCTGCTGCGGGTCTTTGTTCAAAATCAGCAGCGCTTCGTCCTTGTGCTTCGCCGAGGCCTTCCACATCAGCAGGATATTCGGGTTCTGGCACGGAAAAATGCTCGTGGGACTTTCCTCATGGAATACGGCGTAGCCCTTTTTGATCGCGTTCACTCTCGCAATGTAGGAGGTCAGGTCGATGCCGGTCTTTTCCCAGTCCGCCGGGGTGGTCTGTGTAACGTGCAGCGGTTTGCGGAAGCCGAACTCGAATCCCATCGGCATCATCACTCCCGCGGAGAAGAGGGCCGCAAACAGATAACGCTGCTTCAGCCCGTCGAGGTTCCCGTTCATTTCCGCGCAGAGACGGGGCGTATCATGGCTCTCCGGGAAGCTGATCGAGCGGGTGGTCTCGCGCACCAAGTTGTATTGCTCGATCAACCACCAATCGTGGAAGTTCCACCACTTCGAGCTGTTGAACACGTAATCAAAGCCCGCGCGGGCGGTTTCCACCGTCTGATCGGCGGAGCAGCCCAGCGTTTCGGCGACAAAACGTGTGCCGGGATGCCGGGCCTTGATGTCCCGGATCAGCCGGCGCCAGAAACTGCCCGGGACCTGGTAGGCGGCGTCGCAGCGGAAGCCCTCGAACCCGAGCGCCAGCAGATGCTCGACCACACTGAGGCAATAGCGATACAGCCCTTCCGGGTCGCGCGTGTGCCGGTGATCGAACTGGGCCAGGTCCTTCCAGATGACTTTCTCCCCGTTGTGCTGGCAGAATGAGTTCGCGATCCGGCCATCCGGCCCCCGGACGAACCATTCCGGGTGCTCGCGCGTCAACTGTGAGTCAATGGCGCAGTGATTGATGACCAGGTCAATCATCATCTTCAAGCCGCCGGCACGGGCGGTCGCAATCATCTGGCGGACCTGTTCGTCGGGCGGCGCGGCGCTCTGCCGGTCCAGCAGGGCCGGGTTGACCCGGAAATAATCGGCAATCGAATAGAGACTGCGTGAAGCGCCCGGTTGCTGGATTGGATTGACGAATACCCAATCGAAGCCCATCGCCGCCGCCCGGGAGAAATGCTCACCCCAGCGGGAAAACGGCCCGGCAAGGAGGGGGAAAAGATTGTAGAGAGTCATGGATGCAACGTCACTTCGCAGTCACCACTACGTAGTTCCGTTTGCCCTTGCGCAGCAGCAGATGCTTGCCGAAAAGCAGATCCTTCGTCGTGACGGTGCGCTGGAAACTCGCCTCGCGAATGTTGTTCACGTAAGCGCCGCCGCCCTCAATGTCCTTCCGGGCCTGGCCCTTGGACTGGCAGAGGCCGCCGTGCACCATCAGTTCGACTAGCGGCTTGCCGGTCCCGTCGAGTTCGGCCTTCCCGATCTCCTTGGTCGGCACTTCGCCTACGATTTCGTTGAAGGTGGTTTCGGAGATGCCGGCCAGGTCGCCGCCGAATAGGATTTCGCTGGCCCGCATGGCCTCCGCCGTCGCGCTCGGGCCGTGGACCAAATCCGTCACCGCCTTGGCCAGCGCCTTGTGCGCCATGCGGGCGCCGGGGTTTTCCGTGTGCTGCTTCTCCAGTGCGGCGATTTCGTCCCGGCTGAGGAATGTGAAGAACTTCAGGTAGCGAATCACGTCCCGGTCGTCGGTCCGAATCCAGTACTGGTAGAACCGGTAAACGCTGGTGCGGCTGGGATCGAGCCAAACGGCGCCGCTGACGCTCTTGCCGAACTTGCTGCCGTCGGCGTTGGTGATGAGCGGCAGGGTGAGGCCATAGACGCTGCGCCCGAGTTTCCTGCGGGTAAGGTCAATGCCCGCGGTAATGTTGCCCCATTGATCGCTGCCGCCGATTTGCAGTTCGCAATTGTAGTCCCGGCACAGCACGTAGAAGTCGAAAGCCTGCAGCAGCATGTAACTGAACTCGGTGTAGCTGATGCCCGCCTCGCGATCTTCCATGCGCGCGCGCACGCTCTCCTTCGCCACCATTTGGTTGACGGAAAAATGCTTGCCGATGTCGCGCAGGAACTCGAGGTAGCTCACGGGCGCCGTCCAAGTCGCATTATCCAGCAGCCGGGCGGGATTGGCCGGGGCGTCGAAATCCAGCAAGCGGCGGAGTTGCTCCTTGATCTTGGCGATGTTGGCGTCGAGGACTTCTTTGGTGAGCAACTGGCGCTCCTGCGTCCTGCCGCTCGGGTCGCCGATGGACCCCGTTGCCCCCCCGGCCAGCGGGATGGGGTGATGGCCCAGCAATTGAAACCGGCGCAGCGCCAAAAGCGGCACCAGGTTGCCCACGTGCAAGCTGTCGGCGGTCGGATCGAAACCGCAGTAGAGTGTAATCGGCCCGGGGCTGACTCGCTTCGCCAACTCTTGCGGGTCGGTGCAATCGGCCACCAAGCCGCGCCATTGAAGTTCGTCCAAAATGTTCATCGAAGGGAGGATAATTTGCCGAAGGCCGATTCCCAACACCGACTTTCGCCACGCGCAGAAAACAGGCAGGCCGTTTGCAGCCCGCCTGTTCGTGAATCGGTCTATAACCCTGTGTGTTACTCCTTTACGCCTTCCTGCTTCGCCTCGTCGGCCGCGTCGAAGGCGTGCTGGAGGGCGACGAGGTCCTCGCCCGGCTTCAGCGCGTCCAGCGCGGCCTGCTCGGCCTTGAGTTGCTCGTTGGAGTAATTGGCCGCCTTGATGGACAGGCCGATGCGCCGCTCGCTCTTGTCAATCTTGATGACCCGCGCGGTGACTTCCTGGCCGACCTTGAGCACGTTCTTGATCTTGTCGATGCGCTCTTCGCTGATCTGCGAGATGTGCACCAGCCCGTCAATTTCATGTTGCAAGCCGACGAACGCGCCGAAGCTGGCCAGCTTGGTGACTTTGCCGGTGACCAGGTCCCCGACCTTGTAAAGCTGGTCGATGCCTTCCCACGGGTCGGGCGTGAGCTGCTTCATCCCCACGGCAATGCGCTGGTTGGCCTTGTCCACTTCCAGCACCAGGGCTTCGACTTCGTCGCCCTTCTTGATCACCTCCGAGGGGTGGTTGATCTTCCGCGTCCAGGACATGTCCGACACGTGGATCATGCCGTCCATGCCTTCTTCCAGTTCGATGAATGCGCCGTAGCTGGTGAGATTGCGAATCTTGCCTTTGACGCGGGTGCCGGCCGGGTATTTCTCCTGGGCCTTCTCCCACGGGTTGGCTTCAAGCTGTCGCAAGCCGAGCGAGATCTTCTGCTCTTCGCGGTTGATGCCGAGGACGACCGCCTCGATCTCCTGATCCGGTTTGAGCATATCCGAGGGTTTGGCCACGCGCTTGGTCCACGAAAGCTCGGTAACGTGTACCAGCCCTTCGACGCCGGGTTCGAGTTCCACGAACGCGCCATAAGGCACCAAGTTGACCACCCGACCTTTGACTCTGGCGCCCACCGGGTATTTCTGTTCGATGGTGTCCCACGGGTTGGCCAGCTTTTGCTTCAGACCCAGGCTGACGCGTTCCTTCTCCCGATTGATGTCCAGCACAACCACATCGATGTCCTGGCCGACCTTGAGAATCTCGGACGGGTGGCTAACGCGGCCCCAGCTCATGTCCGTGATGTGCAGGAGCCCGTCGATGCCGTTCAGATCGATGAAGGCGCCGAAATCCGTGATATTCTTGACCGTGCCCTTGCGGATGTCGCCCGGGGTCATTTCCGAGAGCAGCTTCTGGCGGCGCTCGGTCCGCTCCTGCTCGATCAATTCGCGGCGCGACAGGACGATGTTCTGTCGCTCCTGGTTGATCTTGACGACCTTGAAATGGTAAGTGTTGCCGACGTATTGGGTGAGGTTTTTCGGGGTGAGGATGTCAATTTGCGAAGCGGGCAGAAAGGCCTCGACGCCGATGTTGACCACCAAACCGCCTTTGACGATGGCTTTGACTTTGCCGGCGATGGTGCCGCCTTCGTTGCAAATAGTGAGGATGCGTTCCCAGTTCTGTTTGAACTCCGCCTTCTCCTTGGAGAGGACGACCATGCCCTCCTTGTCTTCGAGCTTCTCGATTAAAACGTCAATCTGGTCGCCGACCTTGACGGTTTTGATGTCCTCAAACTCGTTGCCCGAGATGACCCCCTCGCTCTTGTAACCGATATCCACGAGGACCTCTTTGGAACCAACTTCGATAATAGTGCCTTTGACGATACTGCCAGCCGCAAAGGGCAGCTTGCCCGTTTGCCTCATGGCCTCTTCCATTGTGAGCATAATTTAATGACTAACTTTCCTGACGACGAACCTGGGGGAGACTGGGTCAGCGCGCGGCCTTCCGAGACTCCATTGCCTAACGGACCAGACGTTGCGGTGGCAACGGAGGTTGAGGGTTAGGTTTTTCGTTAACTTCTATTTCTCAGCCTCAATGAACGTCCGCACACACGGCGTTCAGGCGGCTCAAAACATAAGCAGTCCAGGGCAGGATGCAAGCGAAATAATGCGAATTCCGCAAACATTCAACTTGCTGGCCTTTTCAACGATGGTTAGGTTGCTTCGGGCGGGGCGGTCCCGCGCTCCGTCCGTTCCTATGCAAACAAATACGGAAATCGGCTACAACTCGAAGGTCGAAGGCGACGTGATCGTCACCCGCCTCGACGCGGCCCTGAACTGGTTCCACCGGAACCTCGATGCCGGCTCGAACTGGGGCCGCAAGAATTCACTCTGGCCCATGCCTATGGGGCTGGCCTGTTGCGCCATTGAACTCATGGCCGCCGGGGCCAGCCGCTTCGACATCTCCCGCTTCGGCGCCGAGGTCATGCGCTTCTCCCCCCGCCAATCCGACGTCATGATCGTCTCCGGCACGGTCACTTACAAGATGGCGCTGGCCGTGAAGCGGATTTACGAGCAGATGCCCGAGCCGAAATGGGTCATCGCTATGGGCGCCTGCGCCTCCACCGGCGGCATGTACCGCAGCTACGCAGTCTTGCAGGGGGTTGATCGCATCCTGCCCGTGGACTTTTACGTCGCCGGCTGCCCGCCTCGTCCCGAAGCCCTCCTCGACGCCCTGATCAAACTGCAAAACAAAGTCGCCCGGGAACCCGCTATGGCCACGTTGAAGAAAGTCGCCTGACCCGTCGCTCCAGCTTCTTAGGATGAACCCCCTCGAACTAGCCCAGCAACTCCGAGCCAAATTCCCCGGCTTGATCGCCGACCCGGTCGAGTTCCGGAGCGAAATCACGCTCAAGGTGGCGGACGCCGAGCGAATGCCTGAAATTTGCGCTTTCGCCAAAAAAGAGTTGGGGTTCGACTACCTCGTGGACATTACGAGCGTGGACAACTACGGGGACGACCCGCGCTTCCTGATCGTCTATCACCTCTATGGTTACGGCCACCTCTGCCATCTCCGCCTCAAGACCGACGTGAGCGAGGAAAAGGGCGATTTGCCCACCGTCACCGCGGTGTGGCGAACGGCCGATTGGCACGAGCGGGAGATTTACGACATGATGGGCCTTCGTTTCCGCGGCCACCCCGACCTGCGCCGGATTCTGATGTGGGAGGGCTACCCCCATTTCCCGCTCCGCAAGGATTTCCCCCTGGCCGGCAAGCCGACCGACGTTCCCGAGGTCGCTTTTACCGACGCCGCGCCACTGGCCGGTGGACCCTTCGTCACCATCGCCGGCGGCAAAGACACCATCTCGCGCGAGCCGCGGGTGCGGATTCCCGATACGGATGCCCTGGAAACCAACGCGCGCCTCGAGCGACGCCACGACATCAAAGAGGCCCACGGCCACTCCCACGGTCCCGGCCCCATTGAACCCAAGCACTGACTATGGCCGAGGCTCGCAACATCCATGAAATTGTAGCCGCCGACGGCAGTCGGCGCACTTTTCCTCAGCCACAGAAATCAGTGCCGACTGCCGTCGGCAACTACGATCCCTTGAGTCCGCCCTCGGACGGGCTTGAAGGCGAGAAAATGGTCTTGAACGTGGGGCCTTCCCACCCGGCCACCCACGGCGTGTTGCGCATCGTTCTCGAGCTGGATGGCGAGATCATCACCCGCGCCAGGCCGGAGGTCGGCTATCTGCATCGTGGCGACGAGAAGATCGCCGAGAACTTCACCTATACCCAATTCATCCCGTACACCGACCGGCTGGATTACCTCGCCCCGCTCGCCAACAACGTCGCCTACGCCCTCGCGGTCGAGAAACTGCTCGGCATTGACCGCCAATTGCCGCCGCGCTGTCAGTTCATCCGCGTCGTATGCTGCGAACTCGCCCGCATCTCCTCGCACCTCCTCGGCGTCGGCTGCTATGCTATGGATGTCGGGGCGATGACCGTCTTCCTCCACACCTTCACCGAGCGCGAAAAGATCTATAACCTCTGCGAGTCGCTCACCGGCGCGCGGTTCACCACCGCTTACACCCGCATCGGCGGCCTTTCGCGCGACCTTCCGCCCGGCTGGACCGAGCAGTGCCGGAAGTTCCTCAACGAGGTCGTCGTGAACATTGACGAGACCGAGACCTTCCTCACCCGCAACCGCATTTTCGTGGACCGCACCCAGGGCGTCGGCGTGATCCCCAAAGACGTCGCGATTGACTACGGCCTCACTGGCCCGAACCTCCGCGGCAGCGGCGTCGAACACGACCTGCGCAAGGCGCATCCGTATCTGGTCTATGACCAACTGAAATTCGACGTGCCCGTCGGCGCCGCCGGTGATTGCTACGACCGCTATCTGGTGCGCATGGAGGAAATGCGCCAGAGCGTGCGGATTGTGCATCAGTGCCTCGACCAGTTGCCCGGCGGCCCCATCAACGTGCCCGATGGAAAGATTGTGCTGCCGCCCAAAGACCGCGTGCTGACGCGCATGGAGGAGCTGATTCACCATTTCATCAACGTCACGCAGGGCGTGAACGCGCCCCCCGGCGAAATTTACTTCGGGCACGAGAACCCGAAGGGCGAATTGGGCTTCTACATCAACAGCAAAGGCGGGGGCACACCCCACCGGCTGAAGATTCGCTCCCCGTCCTTCGTGAACCTGAGCATCCTCTCGTGGCTATTGCCGGGTCACATGCTCAGCGACGTCGTCGCCGTCCTCGGCTCGTTTGATTTTGTCATGGGAGAATGCGACCGATGAACGACATCCACCCAACCGAGCCGATCCCCAATCCGTTGCTGAACCAGCCGGATTTCGCCGTGCCCGCCGCCCTCCAGGCGGAGATTGACGAGTTGATCACCCATTATCTCAACAAGCGGAGCGCCTCTCTGATGCTGCTGCACGCCATCCAGGAACACTTCGGCCACATCTCGCGCCAGGCGGTCGAATGGGTCGCCGCCAAACTGGAACTTCAGCCCATCAACATTTACGAATTGGTCACCTTCTACCCGATGTTTCACGTTAGGCCGGTGGGCAAATACCACTTCAAGATTTGCCGCACCCTGAGTTGCGCGCTCGGCGGGTCCTACGCCCTGCACGAGCACCTTTGCAAACAGCTTGGCCTCGACCCCCGCCAGCACGGTCCGCAGACGACCAGGGACGGGAAGTTCACCGTCGAATTCGTCGAATGCCTCGCTGGCTGCGGCAAGGCCCCGGTGATGATGTGCAACGACGCCTTCCACGAAGGCGTTTCCGCGCAACAGGCCGACCAGATTCTGCGCGACTGCCGCTTCTAACCGGGAAATTTCCTGGCATGTAGCCGCCGACGGCAGTCGGCGCCATCTTTGGAGACTCAGAATCAGCGCCGACTGCCGTCGGTGGCTACACCCTGTCGGCGGTTTGTGCGAGGGATGAGAATGCCGGGCTAGCAGGTGCCGAGGATGTGAAAGCGGGTGCAGACGGCACGCCCTTGGCTCTGCGGCGTGCGAACCGCGGATGGTAGTATCGTGGGCGGGGTCTATCGGGCAGGTGAGCTTGAGGGTAACGAAAAGAACTTTTCGATGCCATCTTCAACCAGCTCGGCGCTTGGGCCAGGCCAGGACCAGCAGCAGGAGACCAGCGCTGGCCAGCGAGATGAGCAGCCCCGGAACCAAACGGTTCTGGTGGAAGTACACCCGCACCTGGTGCCGCCCCGCAGGGACGGGAATCGCCCTCATCCAGAGATTCGCCGGCAGGCAGGTACAAACCCGTCCGTCAATTTCGGCCCGCCAGCCCGGATACCAGGCTTCGGCCAGCACCAGCAACGCCTTCTCCTTGGCTTCCACCTCAACCCACACAGAGTTGGGCTCAAACCGCCGGATAAGCGCCGCCGTGCCGGGCCAGACGCTCTCCCGAGGCAACGGTTCCGCCAGAGGTTCTTCGAGCAGGGCGCTACGATGGATATCGTGGCCCTCCGCGAGTCGGGTGAGAATCGTGCCGTAATCTCCGACCACTTCGCCGGCATAGACCAAAAAGGCTCGCGGCGCCGGGTTGGTCGCCACCTGCAGGATTCCGGTAGTCGGGTCGATACCAGCCGCTAAAGCCAGGTCGGGATAAGGGAAGGGGCCGTGGTCGTACACCTCCTTTGCTAGCGAGAAGTTTAGGAACTCTGGAGGCCGAATCCCGAGCATTGCGTGCAGATAATCCCAGGGGCGCCTTAAAAACAGCGAGCATTCGGCATCGAAACTACTGTAACGGTCAACCATGGCGTAATTCGCCGGCACGAACCACCAGGGCACACAAACGCGCGGCGGTGGCCGGAACGGTCGCATCAAGCCCCACCCTCGCAGTTGCGCCACGAGGGTCTTCTGGAACGGGTGGTCCGGCGGCCCCGGGTAAATGGTGGAATAGGTGTAAGTCCTCTTGATCACCCAGGTCGCGTACACTAATCCCAACCCCTGCAAGCAAACCAACCCGATAAGGAATGACCGAACTGGGTAATTGAGATTGTAGGTCCATAAGGCCCGGAGGTAGGGGTGTGGCCGGCTCAACCAGATCCCCGTCGCGCAAATCAACACCAGCACTATCAGCAGAGCCGCGCGCGTGTGGAAGCGGAAACCGGCGAAGCCGGGCAGCCATTTGTAAAACAGCCCGAAGAAAGGGGTGCTGTCCCCCATCGCGATCAGCAAAGCGACCACCAGTACCGCCAGCAAGCCGCGCACGTTGCGTTCGCGCACCAGGCACAATCCCGCCAGTCCCAATAGCAGAACAATCGGGCCGACAAAGAGGTGCATCTCCCAATTGAACCAGGAGTACCCTTCCGACAGCCCGATGGGACTGACCAGGCTGCCCAGGGCTTCCCATTGCAACTTGCCGTAACTTGTAAACGCGGGCGAAGCCCCAACTCGATTTCCATGCCGAACCAACTCCAGGAACGGCAGCAATACCACGGCGACCAGCCCCAGGCACCAGAGACACGCTCCGCCCAATTGGCAGAAACCCCTTCCGGCGTCGCGCAGCGCTGCCTGCCAGGGGCGCCTCGGGGCCCGGCTGACGATGAACACCGCCTGGCCGACCCCCGTAAACCAGAACACTTGCGGGTGGCCGCACAGAAACTGCAACGCCAGCAACAATGCATAGCGGGCAGTCCGCCAACCCTGCCACGCCTCTTCCGTGCGCAAGGCGTAATGAAACAGCCACGGCACATAGCAGAGGGCGCAGCAGTAGAGCACCTGCCCGGTCATCCACCTTGCCGTCAGCGCGCCTGAGGCCAAGTAACTGAAGGCCATGAAATAGCTCTGCCACCACCCTGCCTGCAACGTTCCGGCCAGCTTTCTCATGCCGAAAACCGCCAGTGTGCAGTGCAGCCAGACCAGGAGGAACAGCCCAGCTCGCTGTCCCAGGCAAATCAGGTACAAAGGCGGATAGAACACTGCATTCTGCATATCCGCCAGGTAGGGCCGGCCCAACCCGATATACGGATTCCACAGCGGCAGGCGGTCTTCGCGCACCGTATCCGCCAGAAACTGAAAGTTCGCCTTGTAAAACTGCACGTAGTCCGCGCTTTCCAGGAGGGTGGGCGCGAGGAAGCACAAGCCCGCCGCGAACACTGCCGTAGCGAGCACGACCAACAGGTTCTCCCACCGGGCGCGAAATTGTCCACCTGACATGCCCTCAGAGAAGCATCCCACCGGGCAGCGTCAATCCAAAAGCCTGCACGCTTTTCCGGCGGGTCGAGAGCGGGCCTGTCGAAATGGCAAAGGGGTCAGATTGGCGAGTCGGCGGCGGCGGCCAGCCATGACCGCAATGCGGGAACCAGAGTCAGCCGAGGCCATAGTACCGGGAGCAACGAGCCGGGGGCCGGAGACCGGCCCGCGCCAACGAACAGACCGCGGCTGTCCGCTTTTGCCCACATTTTGCTTGTGTTTTGGGCCAGCTTTTGAGATAATCAAAGCAATGGATGCGTTCGAACGAGCGAAATAAGCAAACAGAACAGACAAAAGATAACAGATTGAATTATGAGCATTCTAAAACTTCACGCCGGGCGGTTTTCAGTCCACAGCAGTGTCCTGTTCGCCGTGGCAGGCTTCGCGCTGGCAGCGCCGGCCCAGATCCCGATGGCCTGGGAGCCTTTCAGCCGGACGGCCAAGTGGGAAGTTTATGGCATCGGCCAGTACCTCCACTCGGATGACATTCGCTTCAACGGCCCCCTGGGGGATGTGAAAGTCAAAATGGACGACACTGGCCTGGGCGGCTTCGGCCTGGCCTTCCATTTCAATGATTTCCTGGCGCTCCACGGCGACCTCATGTTCGGCAATGCCACCTTCAGCGGGGACTTCCCCGTGGACACAGGTGAGACTGTTCACGCGAGCCAGAATACCTTCATGCAGACCGGGCGCCTGAACTTGGATTACAACATCATCAACCGGCGCCTCACCCCGTTTCTGACCGGCGGTATTGGCTACCAATATCTGGACACGGCCTTGGAAGACCTGCCACCGGGGAGCGACCAGGACTGGTGGGGCTGGGCCGGCCGCCACGGCCACTTTTACGACTCGGAAACCGACTTCACCGGGAACGTCGGCGCGGGGATTCGCTGGAATATAACCGATCAACTGTTCATCAAGGCTACGGGCGGGGCGCAGTGGCTCCAATACCGCGGCGCCAACGGCATCACCACGCAGATCGAGGGCATCTTTGCCATCGGTTGGATGTTTTGACCCCCAATTGATCCCTCAGAGGTGGTGGCATCTCGACGCGCAAAGCAGAGCCCCGCTGGCGGCCATAAGCGGGATGACGTTCGCGGCTTGCGCGGGTGCCCCGGCCAACCACGCTTCAGCATCCTTTTCAAAAGCCCCTTCGTTGCTTGCCCGCCAGGCGAGTCATGAAGGCGCTCATGGCTTCGGCGTAGAGCGCCCGCGCGAATTCGCGGTCACGTCTGATGCGCGCCATGACGGTTTCTGTGTAGTCTCGTGTCAGTGCCATGTTATGGTTTCGTCTGGTGGTACGGGCAAGATGCGATCGGCGGCGAGGGTTTTGCGCTTGCGAAAGGCATTACGGAAGTGTGTCTCAACCATGTGCTGTGCGGGAACTGTGTCAGGGCATGATTCTGTGCGGAATCTGTGCGGGAAAACTCCCCGTTATGCCCTCCAAATAATCAGATTGCCGGGCTGTTTCGGGACTCGAAAACAAGAAGCCGGGGCACCCCCTCCAGAACAACATTGCCTGTCACCAATTTTTGAAACTGTAAAACCGGCCTTTCTGGTGTCCAGGACGCGCCGGGGCGTCTGGACCATGCCGACTATCCACCCCGGTTGGCCGCATCCACCGACGACTCCTTCGTCTCCTGCCAAGGCGCGCACGATCACTGTTTAGTCGGTATCACGAACCAAGCCTAAGCCGGCGCTACGGCATCGGGACACGGTAGAAGCCTTGTGGCCTGTCCATCGGCGCCGGATAGGGGCTGGCGGCGGCACTAAGATCGCTCCAAGGTCCAGTGACTTGGTCCGCATACTGCAGAATCCCTCCGCCCGACCATGAGATACTGAACTGGCCGCCCGACATGCTGGCGGAGAGCACGGGTTGCAACGGCGCGCCCACCACATGCCCCGCTGGCGCTGCGGCAACGCTCAGTTGGAAGGCTGTATCCAGGCTCAGTGGGTTGAAGGGGTGGGTGAGCGGATAATGCAGGTCGGTCCAATTCGGGCCATAGTCGTCGTGCTCCACGTCGCGTCGTCGTTCCAGCCGTCGGCGAGCACACAGCTCTCCCACAGGAAATCGTCCGCGACGGTTTGGGAGCCGGTCCCTTGGGTGGCCAGCACGTCCACGCCAGTGGGCATTGCGTCCGGGGGCTGCGACCAAACCACCTGCTGGGGAGTGTCCTCCACGACGATGATTTCGCCCATCATCCCCTCAACGCCGTGAGCCGCAATGTGGCAATGGTAGAGCCGGCGGCCAAGGGCGCCACCCGTGGCGCCGCCCGTGCAAGACCCCAGAATCGGGCCAGGCGTTGGCGGGGTGCCGGAGGACAGATCGCAAAACGACGGGTGATCATCCAACTGAACACTGAACACCAAAGCTTGCCCGCCGTACACCTCAATGGTGTCAAGGAATTCGTTGTAGCCGAAGTTGTACACGTTGGCGCCAACCACCATGCTCAAAGGCTGGAGCGACCAGCCGTGCAAGTGAAACGGATGGGCAAGTGTCGTTGAGCCAGAGCTCCCCCCCCGTTTCGTTCGTCACCGTCAGAACAAACAGATCGCCGACGTGGGCGTAGCGGTCAGTGGCTATCGCCAGGATCTCAGTGGCCTGCGCGCCGGGCAGGACGTTGGGGATCAATTGGGCCTCGCAGGTGCCCTGAACGATAATGACGCCGTACATGCCGGCCCAGAGCGTGTCGCCCGGCACCATGTGGGAGTGAAACCAAAAAATGCCCGGGCGGGGCGCGATGAAACGGTAGGTGTAACTTTGGTTGTTCTTCACGGCATCCTGCGTCACGGCGGTGCCGTCGCTGTCGTTATCCAGCTCAATCCCGTGCCAATGGATGCTGGTGCCTTCGGGAATTTGCGTATCCGGCAGCAGGTTCTGGAAATTGCAGGTGACCCTCTGCCCCGGCGTTAGCCTCATTAGCAGCACGGGAATGCCATCGGCGGTCATGCCACTTACGCGTCGAAGGAAAATCCGGAAGCGTCCGGCAAGCTTCGCTCCTAGATCCCTATACTTCCAGGCGATCTCCGGAACGCGCGACCAATAGATAGAGCGCCGGCATGAGGAAAACGCTGATCAAGAGCCGCGAGAACAATCCGCTGACGATGACCAGCGCAAAAGGCCGCTGGGAATCGGTGCCCACCCCGGTGGCCAGAGCGGCCGGCAACAATCCCAGGGCGGCCACGAGGGCAGTCATCATGATCGGGCGCAGGCGCAGAAGCGCGCCCTCCCGGGCGGCCTGTTCGATGCTGGTGCCGCCGCGGCGGAGTTCGTTGACGTAGGAGATATAGACGATAGCCGTCTGAACCGAGACGCCGAACAGGGCCAGAAAACCTATGCCGGACGAGACCGAAAAGGGCGTGTGGGTCGGCCATAACGCCACGATCCCGCCGGTCGGCGCCGAGAGCAAAACCCCCAGCACGGTGATGAACGGGAATTTCAGGTTGCTGTAGAGCGCAAACAGGATCAGGAAAATCAGGAACAGGGTTAAGGGCAGAACGATGTTGAGTTGGCGCCGCGAAGCGGTGTATTCTGTGTATTCGCCGCCCCAATCCGCGCGATAGCCCTCCGGCAACTTGACCTGGGATTCGACCTGCCCCATGGCGTCCTGCACGGCGCCCGCCAGGTCGCGTCCTTCCACCGAGAATTGGACCCCGATGTAGCGCGAGTTGTTCTGGCGGTAGATGAAAGACGCGCCGTTCGCCACCTGGATATCGGCGAATTCCCCCAGCGGGATCTGCTGGCCGTCGGGCGTGGACACCAGAATGTTGCGGATTTCCTCCGGATTATCCCGGTACTGTTGTTGCAGGCGCACGATCAGGTCGAACTGCTTTTCGCCCTGCACCACTTGGGTCGCCACGTCGCCGCCGATGGCCGCCTGAATCAGGCTGTTGATGTCGGCGACGTTCAAGCCGTAGCGGGCAATCCGGCCGCGGTTGATTTTGATGTTGAGGCTCGGCTGCCCCAGCTCCTGGACGAGCGTCACGTCCCGGATGCCGCGCACATGCTCGAGCACGTGTTTGATGGCCCGGCCCTTCTGCTCGAGCGTGTCCAGGTCGGAACCGAACACTTTGACGGCCAGGGAGCTTTTTAATCCGGTTTCCGCTTCGTCCACGGCGTCTTCGGCGGGCTGGGTGTAGTTGAAGATGATGCCGGGAAACACCTGCAGCTTTTTGTTGATGGCTTCAATGAGTTCCGGTTTGGTGCGGCAAGGGCCGGTCCACTGCGAATACGGTTTGAGGCCGACGTAAAACTCGACGTTGAAAAAGCCCGTCGGATCGGTGCCGTCGTCGGGCCGGCCATGCTCGGAGGCGACGATGGTGACCTGCGGAAACGAGCGCAGAATTTCGCGGACCCGGGGGGCGATCTTGCGCGATTCGTCAAAGGAAATGGTGTAGGGCATGGTGGCGCGGACCCACAGGGCGCCCTCGTCCAGGTGCGGCATGAATTCCGCGCCGATGCGGGGAATGAGCAGGAGTGAACCCGAGACCAGAACCGCGGAGGCCAGGGTGGTGCCCCAGGGATGCGCCAGGCAGAAATCGAGGCCTTTGGCGTAGAGGGATTTGATGGCTTCAAAGGCGGCATTGCGCCGCTCGCGCACGCCTTTGCGCATGGCCCAGGAACAGAGGACCGGGAGGAGGGTCAGCGTGACAATCAAGGAGCCGACCAACGCAAAGATCATCGTGTCGGCCATCGGCTTGAACAGTTTGCCGGAAGGCCCGGACAGGACGTAGATTGGCAGAAAACCGGCCACGATCACGGCGACGGCGTAAAAGATCGGGCGATCCACTTCCGCGGCTGCCGCGGCGATGGTTTCCCGGATGTTGAGGGACTCCCCCCGCCGCGCGGCGAGCTGGCGAAAGATGTTTTCCCCCATCACCACGGCGCCGTCCACGAGGATGCCGAAATCGATCGCGCCGATGGACAGCAGGTTGGCCGAGACGTCCTGGACGTTCAGACAGATGAAGGCGAAGAGCAAGGCCAGGGGGATGGCCGTGGCGACAATCAGTCCGGCGCGGAAATCATACAAAAAGAATACGAGCACCACGATGACCAGCAACATGCCGCGCAACAGGTTCCGCTCGACGGTCTCGGTCGTCAGCGCGACCAGCTCGCTGCGGTCGTAAAAGGGAAGGATTTTGACGTCCTTGGGCAGTATCTTCTCGTTGAGTTCCTTCGTCTTGGCCTCCACCTGTTTGAGGACATTCTGCGTTTGTTCTCCGGTGCGCATCAAAATGACGCCTTCGACGGCGTCGTCCTGGTCCTGATAGCCAAACTGGCCGAGGCGCGGGGCATGGCCAATCACCACTTGCCCCACGTCTTTGACCAGGATCGGGGTGCCCTTGTGGACGGCGAGCACCACGTCGCCGATGTCTTCGAGCGTTTCCAACCGGCCCTGGCCGCGCACGTAATAGAACTGGCCGCCCTGGGAGTAGAACCCGCCGCCCGCGTTGCCGTTGTTGGCGGTCAGCGCGTTCTCCACCTGCGACACGGACAAACCGACCGCCGCGATTTTCACCGGATCGAGCAGCACTTGGTATTGCATGGTTTCTCCGCCCAACCCCGAGTCATCTGCCACGCCGGGAACGGCTTTGTATTGGCGTTCGACGATCCAATCGTCGATGGTTTTCAGTTCCATCGGGGACCGGTCGGGGCTCTGCATCACGTAGCGATAGATCAAGCCCGAAGCCGAAAACATCGGCGAGACCGACGGCGTCACGCCGTTGGGCAAGCTGAGATCGGGAATCCGGTTGAACACCTGCTGGCGGGCGAAGTAGTTATCGGTGCCGTCGCGAAACGAGAGGATGACGTCGGACAGCCCATAGAGCGAAATCGAACGCAGCATCGTCATGCGCGGGATGCCGTTCATTTCCACTTCGACGGGCACGGTGATGAGTCGTTCCACTTCCTCGGCCGCGTGTCCGGGCCATTGGGTGATGATTTCGACCATGGGCGGGGACAGATCGGGATAGGCATCGACCGACAGACGGTTCAACGACCACATGCCGGCGCCGGTGAGCACGAGGGTCATGAGGATGACGAGCAAGCGCTGCCGCAGGGAGGAGGCGACGATCCGGTGGATGATCGAGGCGGTTTGCGGCGGGGATTCGGGTGGGGGCAGATGGTCGCTCATTGATTTTGCAGGAATTGAACGAAGAGCCCGCCTTCGACCACAAGCCGGTCGCCGGCTTTGAGGCCGGAGGTGATGTCATACTGATCCCCTTCGCGATAGCCCAGCGTGACGCGCCGCCGCCCAAAGCTGCCGTCGGGCTGCGCGACATAGACGAACGGCAGGTTTTCTTCGTCGCGCAGAATCCCCGAAACCGGCACCAGCAGGCCGGCGCTTTCGGCGCGCGAATGAATCAGCACGCGGAGGTACATCTGTTTTTTCAACACGCCGCCCGGATTCTCGACGACCACGCGAACGGCCACGGAGCGGGTGTCCGGATCGACCAGAGCCGAAATGTTGCCCACCGTCCCGGAGAAGTTTTCCGAAGTCTTCCCGGTGAGCACTTCGGCCGGGTCGCCGAGGCTGACTGAACCCAGGTCCGTGTTGAAGAGGTGTGCCATCACCCAGACCCGGGAGAGATCGGCGACGGTAAAACAGGGCGTGGTGCCCGCTTCCAAAAGCTCTCCGGGCGTGATGAGCCGTTCCACCACGGTCCCGGCGATGGGGGAACGAATCATGCCCGGGACACGCGAAACCGGCTTTCCGGCTTGAATGGCTTTGATGGTGTCAGGAGCCACTTTGAGGGAAACGAGCTGTTGCAGGGCGGCCTCGGCATCGGCTTCCGCATTAGCGGCATCCGTTTTGGCCTGTTCGGCTTCGCGCAGGGTGATGCCGTGTTGCCCGATGAGTTGCTGGTCCATTTCGGCAAGTTGGCGGGCGGTTTTGGCGGTCGCGAGCGCCTTGCGATAAGCGCTGACGGCGGAGGCAAAGTCCGGCGACTCAACCTCCGCCAGCGGCTGCTCCGCTTCAACCTGCGCGCCCAGGGAAACCAGCAGCCGTGATACGGGGCCGGACATCGGCGCCAGAAGCGTGGTGGCCTGGTCGTCGTCGAAGTCCACCGTGCCGGTCGTGTCCACAGTCTTGTGGAATTGGGAAGGCTCAACGGTATAGCGATGAATATTCTGACGCTGAGCGGCTGTCAGCGTAACGTTGCTGGCCGTGACGGAGGACGGCGCGGGGCTGCTGTCGGTTCGGGATGAACAGCCCGCGAGCAGGCAGGCCCCGAACGCGGCGGAAATAATAGTTTTCATGATCATTTTTGTTTCAGTTCCGCGCGGTTCCACCAGCCGCCGCCCAGCGCCTGAAATAACGCCGCGGTGTCGGCGAAACGATTGGCCTGGGCCTGCACGAGGTTGAGCCGGGCTTGCTGATAAGTTTGTTCCGCGTTCAGGAGGGCCAGATAACCGCCATAGCCGACCTGCCATTGTTGCCGGGAAAGATCGAGCGTCACCTTCGCGGAATCAGCGGCGGCAGCGGCGGTCTTCAGCGCGGCGGCGTCCTGTTCGAGAGCGGTCAAGGCGTCCGCGACATTCTGACAGGCGGTGAGGACCGTGCTGCGATATTGTTGGGCCGCCTGAACGTAGGCGGCCTTCGCCGCCCGCTCCAGGTGGAGCAGCGTGCCGCCCTGAAAAATGGGTTGCGTCAGTGAGGCGCCCACCCCCCAAAACCCGGTGCCGGAAGTGAACACCCGGTCGAGCGCCAGCGCCATGCTGCCGGCGTTAGCCGTGAGGGTTATATTCGGGAGCCGGTTGGCGGTGGCGATTCCGATCTGGGCGCTCGCGGCATGCAGGTTCGCCTCGGCTTGAAGCACATCCGGGCGTTGCTCCACAAGCTTTGCCGGGAGGCGTCCTTCCCAGTGATCAGACCATCGAGAACTTCGACTTCAAGGTTCAGCCCTCCATCAACGAACCGCTGGTGCGGGAGCTGTTGCGGGGCGAATACATTGCCCAGAAGGAGAACGTGCTGCTGGTCGGCAATGCCGGCACCGGTAAAACCCATCTGGCCACAGCTCTGGGCCAAGCCATGATCCCGAATGCTCCCTATGAACAACCGGATGGCAAGCGGATACGCATCTACACCGATTATTTCGGGAAGCCGCGCAATGAAGCGAATCCTTCGGCCGGCCCCTTCGATAATCCCGGCGTAGCTGCCACCAAGCTGAATGTGTGGACAGCAACTAAAACTGAATAAAGGAGAGTGCCTCCCAATCGCACTCGCAGTAGGCGCGCCACGCCCCCCATTCTATTCGCCTCTTAACGTACCTTCTTCGGCAAGGCGCGGGTTGCGCCGGTGGAAATGCCGCCATCTACCAGCAGGGTCTGGCCCGTGATGTAGGCGCTGGCATCGGATGCCAGAAACACCACTGCCCCATCCAGGTCCTGCGGCTGGCCAGGACGTTTGAGCGGGATGCGGTCGCAGAGGTATTCGACCCATTCCTGGTTTTCGTACATGACCGCGTTCTGTTGGGTCCTGAACCAGCCCGGGGCCAGGCAATTCACCGTGATGCCGTGAATGCCCCAATCGTCGGCGAGGCTCATGGTGAGCTGTTTGACGCCCCCGCGGCTGGCGCCGTAGGGCCCGAGACCGGCGTAGCCAGCGACACAGGTAACAGAGCCGATGTTGATGATGCGACCGTATTTCCTCGATATCATGTGGCGCGCCACCGCTTGCGACACGAAGAAGGTGCCACGCAAGTTGGTATCGAGCACCAGGTTCCAATCGTCCCAGGTGATTTCCACCGCTGGTTTGCGAACATTGCAGCCAGCGTTATTGACCAGCACATCGATTTTCCCGTAGTGCGAGACGGCGGCCTCGACCATTGCCTGAATGCTGCCGGAACTGCGCACATCAAGTGGCAGCGGCAGTGCTCGGCGGCCAAGAGCTTGAATCTCAGCCTGGAACAGCGCGAGCGTCGCCGGGTCGCGACTGGTGATGACGAGGTCAGCGCCAGCCCGCGCCAGCGCGCGGCCGAAGTATTGGCCAAGCCCGCGGCTGGCGCCGGTGACAATGGCCACCTTGCCAGTAAGATCAAATGGGTTCTCGCTCATATTCATCCTCATCTTCGCTCTTGCTCCCCTTCACGATTCACGCCCCACGCATCACGGCTTCAGCACGACCTTGAGCAAGCCTGGTTCCTTTCGATAGAGGCGCTCGAACCAGGCCGCGCCTTCGGCCAGCGGGGCGGTGGCGCTGATCAGTGGAGCTGCCCGCAGCGCGCCGCGCGCCAGCATATCAAGGCAAGCCGGATATTCCCCTTGCGAGGCGCATGAACCGTAGATAGTCAGTTCGCGCGTCACCGCCGTCTGCAACGGGAACTCGGTCTTCGGTGTGACGTTGCCGATGAGGGTTGCCCTGCCGCCTTTGCGCAAGCAACGCAGGGCCAGGTCCACGGTCGTCGCCACGCCCACAGCCTCGAAGGCAAGGTCAGCCCCCAGCCCTTGCGTGAGACGGAGAATCGCCGCGAGGGCATCCTCGGTCGAGGAGTTGATGATACTCGTCGCGCCGAGCTTTGCAGCCAGGGCGAGTCTGTCCTCCGCAATGTCCACGGCGATGAGCCGCCCGCAGCCGGCTTGGCTTAACGCTTGTACCAGCGCCAGGCCGATCATCCCCGCGCCCACAACCACAACGGTGTCGTTCAACGTTGGCGGCGCGCGGCGAATCGCGTGCAAGCCAATGGCGAAAGGCTCAACCAGGGCGGCGTGCTCGAACGCCAGCCCCTCCGGCAGCCGATAAAGTATGTGTTGCGGCACAGCCACGAATTCAGCAAACGCACCGTTCTGCCCGTACTCTTCGCAGGAGACCCCCAGCACCCGCCGGTGATCGCACAGGTTGATCAGGCCGCGCCGGCAAAACTCACAGTACCCGCAATAGATGGTCGAGTCGAAGGTGACACAGTCACCCGCCGCCCAGCCAGTCACGCCGCTGCCGACCCTAGAGATGACGCCCGCTGCCTCGTGGCCCATGATGATGGGAGGCCGGCGACGGCCCGTGCTGCCGTCCATGCCATGCACGTCGCTGCCGCAAATGCCGCAGGCTTTGACCGCGACCAGCACTTCTGCCGGACCGGCCTCCGGGACCGGCGCCTCTTCGCAGGCCAAGTGCTTGTATTCTTTGAGAACCAGGGCTTTCATTGGATCATCTCCTGTTCATCGCCAGCCGCCTAATCGACCCTTGCGGCTTTGGATTGCGAGAACGACGAGGAGCGCCGGCGCGGACCTTTGACATGCGCTCAGTAAGGACCATCGAAACGATTCGGTCAAGCAGGAGGCTCAGACTGCTTTCCTGGTTGGAGCGGGCGGAAGTTGGCAAGCTGCTTGCGGGAGCAGAAAAGCGAGCGCGGCGCCCACGAGCAAGCCCGCACCCAGCGCATCGAAAGCAATGGTCAGGCTTTGGTATTCCTGCTTGAGCCAGCCCGCCATGTATGGTCCCGCAAACCCGCCCAAATTGCCGAAGGCATTGACCAACCCGATCACCAGCCCCACTGCGCGTCGGGGCAGAGTTTCGCTCGGGATGGACCAGAACGGACCCATGGCCGCGAACGGGCCGGGGATGGCCAGGCACATCAAGACGTAGGAAATCCAGAAATGCTCTCTCAGCCCCACGCTCAGGATGAGGCTGATGCCGCTCAGAAGATAGGCCAGGGCCACATGTCCCCTGCGCTCGCGGGTCTTATCCGAGTGCCGGGAGTTGAGCACCATGACAACGGCGGTCAGGGCGTAGGGGATGCCAAACAGTACTCCATATTGCAGCCCGGTGAACGCCCGGCCTTTCAAGCTGCTCGTGAAAAAGGTCATGCAACCGTAAGCTGCGCTATTCTGCAGGAAATACATGGTGATGAGCACCCAAACGTGGCGCTGGCAAAAACCTGCCCATAAGGAGACGGCCTGGGGTGCTTCCAATACGTCCGATTCCTGCTGCAAGGTAGTCTCCAGGAAGCTCTTTTCCTCAGCCGAAATCCATTTCGCTTCCCGCGGATGATCGTTGATGCAGAACCACCAGACCGGCAACCAGAGCAAGGGCAGCAGACCTTCCAGGATCAGCATCTGCTGCCACCCATAGGCTCCCAGCAGCCAGCCGGTAAAGGGAGCGGTCGCGGCGACGGCCAGCGGTTGACAAAGCGTCCAATAAGCGTTGGCCCGGGCGCGTTCGCCCTGCGGGAACCAATTGGCCAGCAGCACCATCGTCGCCGGAAACACACCGCTTTCGGCAACTCCCAGCAGAAAGCGCATCACCTCGAATTGCCTGAAGGAGCGCGCCAGACCGCAGCCGACCGCGCAGAGGCCCCAGGAAACCAGAAACAGGCTGATGATCTTACGGGCGCTCCAGGCCGTCGCCCAATAGCCGCCCGGTATCTGCAGCAGGATGTAGCCGAAAAAGAAAATGCCGGCGGCCTCTCCTTTCATCCGGTCGTCCATCAACAGGTCTTTCATCATGGACGAGATCGTGGGATCGAGCGCCAGAGAAATGTTTGTCCGGTCTACATACGAGATGGTGTACATGACCAGCGCGACGGGAATAATGCGCAGCCAGCGTCGTTGTGTCATAGGTTCGGACACTGCGCGGACTGCATACCAGCCGCGGCGGTGAACGTCAGCATTAAAACCGTCCGGAAGCGCCAACACCTGCACGGCATCAAGCTCGGTCCGAGCCCGGATTCTACCGGACGTCAAGGGCTTCCAGCGCGTGGCTTGCAACCAGACCTGGACCGACGCCGCTCGCGCAGCGCCTTCCACTTCACCGCATCAATCAGCTCGCGCATTTCTTCCTTGGGTGTCTTGTGCCCATTGGTGAGCAACTTCGGCATGGCCGATGGCAGCGTCTGGCGGAAATCCGAGAGCACCCCCTGAAGGGCGGTCACCAGACTGCTGCCGGGCGCGAGAATTTGCGATTGTCAGTTGAAATAGTACATCGTCATTACGATGATTCAGCATGATATTTAAGATTGTCGGACTGACCCTTTTGCTCATCGCCCTCGCAACTAATGCTTCTGAAACTGCCAACGAACGCCTCTGGTATCAGCATCCCGGCAAGGAGTGGAATTCGCAGGCGCTCCATCTCGGCAATGGATATTTCGGCGCGTCGTTCTTCGGCGGCGTAAAGCAGGAGCAGTTCACGCTGGGCGAAAAGTCCTTCTGGACCGGCGGCCCCGGGGACTCAACCAACAACACCTACGGCGTCATCCCCGGGGGTAAAGACCACCTCGCGGAGATTCGCCAGCTCATCCTGGAGGGCAGAATTGCCGAGGCCGATGGGCTGTATGCACAGCACATGATGGGCGATTACTCCCGCTTCGGCGCGCTCTCCACCGTCGGCAGTCTTTACCTGAACTTCGAGGGACACGCCGGCGCGGTCACCAACTACGTTCGTGAACTCGATCTGCATCAAGCGATTGGATCGGTCGCTTACGAGATCCAGGGCGTCCACTACCGCCGCGAGTATTTCTGCAGCTATCCTGCGCGTGCGCTGGTCATGCGGATCAGTTGCGACAAGCCTGGCGCGCTCCGCTTTGACTTGGGTATTGATGTTGCGCACAAGAAGCGCGGCCCCGCCATCAAGGTTTCGCCCGAACAGGGACTTTGGGAGCTGAGCGGGAACCTGGACGACAACAACCGGGCCTACCGGGTGAAGATCAAAGTCCTGCCTGAAGGGGGCACGCTGGCCTCATCCCCCAAGTATGGCGGACTGCTGTTGGTGAACGGTGCAACTGCCGCTACGATCCTCTACACTGTGGCGACGGATTACCGGCTCAAGCCGCCCGCTTACCGCGGGGCCGATCCGGAGGCGATCACCGCGGGAGTTCTGAAGAAACTGGAGGGGCGCACATACCCGGCCCTCCGTGCTGAGCATGTGGCCGACTACCAGCGGCTCTATGTGCGCACGCGGTTTCACCTGGACGGTGGCATTCCTGAGCGCGAGTCGTTGCCCACGGACCAGCGTTGGGCCTTCTATGCCAAACATGACTATGCCGATATCGGCCTGAAGGAAGCGGCTTTCAACTTCGGCAAGTACCTTCTCATCAGCGCCTCCCGTCCAGGCGCGCTGCCCAGCGGCATACAGGGTCCGTGGTCCACCCACTACGCCGCTCCCTGGTCGGGAAACTACCAGATCAACATCAACATTCCGTTGATCTACATGCCGGGGAACGCGCTGGGCCTTTCGGAGTGCAACGAGCCCTTCCTTGACTGGATCGAGGCGCTGGTTAAGCCCGGGCGGGAGGTAGCGAAGGCGTATTATGGCACCCGCGGCTGGGTCGGCCACACTACCGGCAACATCTGGGGTTACGCCAGTCCCGGAGCGGATCTGGAGTGGGGAGCATTTCCCAGCGGCGCGGCTTGGGAATGCAGGCACTTGTGGGAACAGTATGAGTTCGCCCAGGACCGCACATATCTGAAGAACCATGCCTACCCGGTGATGAAAGAGGCCGCCGAGTTCTGGCTGGAGAATCTCACCGAGTACCAGGGCTCGCTGATCGCCATCCCTGCGGTCTCCGCAGAGCAGAGATCGCCAAAGGGCTTCCTGCTGCCGCCCATGCAGGATGTCGTCTTCGTCGGCGACTTATTCGACAACGTCATCAAGGCCTCGAAGGTGCTTGGTGTGGACACTGAGTTCCGCGAGAAAGTGGGCCAGACGCGCGCGCGGCTGATGCCGCTGAAGATTGGCCACCTGGGGCAATTGCAGGAATGGGTTGAGGACGTGGACGATCCCAACTGCCACCATCGCCATTTCATGCATTTGACAGCGGTTCATCCCTGCGAGCAACTCAATCCCCAGAGCGACAAGGCTCTCGCCGAGGCTGCGCGGGTCTCCATGAACCTGCGTGGCGACGGCAACAATGCCCAGCGGCTTGATCCCAATTACTCCAAACTGAAATGTTCCTGTACCCACTGCGGGGCGCCGGCTGATGCCCACATTGGCGGCAACTGGTCCCGTGCCTGGAAGTGCTGGATCTGGGCGCGACTGCTCGACGGCGATCGGGCCGACAAGATCTTCTCCGAGCTGATCGGCGAGGCCGGGATGGAAAACCTCTGCACCTACCAGCAAGTGCCGCCGAACGGCACACCCATGCAGCTCGACGGTTCGGTGACCACGCCCGGCTTCATCGCCGAAATGCTCATGCAGTCCCAGCACGGCGAAATCGAGCTGCTTCCCGCCTTGCCGGCCGCGTGGCCGACTGGCAGCGTGAAGGGCCTGCGCGCCCGCGGCGGCTTCGAGGCAGACATCGACTGGAAGGATGGGAAACTTCAGCAGGCCACCCTCCACAGCCTGACCGGAACCGCTTGCTCCGTTCGCTACGGCCAGAAGCAGATCAACGTGACCCTGACACCCGGCACGCATAAGAAACTGTCAATTAAATGAATCCACCCGACAAATGTGTCGGCTCTTGAAAGGGCCGCAGCGGCAGCGCTCGCTTACTTCGGCCGACTCCAACGATGGTTTATCACCCGAAGATTGGTGAATGACGGGCATCAAAACGGGCACCAAAGGTGTTGGGAAGCGCTGGGGATTGTAGTAATACTAGGTTAAGTATGTGTTGACGGTTTAGGCCGTTTCTGCCAGGCTTTGCGGCATGACGCCGCAAGCACTCAAACAGCTGGACAGCCGCCTGGCGAACTTTCTGCAAGAACTGA
>JBEKJO010000009.1:0-70564 GCA_050011195.1 Verrucomicrobiota bacterium
TCAAGCCCGTGCCGGTCGCGCTCACATTAAAGCTGGCGCTGGTCCCGGGGCAGTTGGTCACACTCACCGGCGCGCTGGCCACCACCACGCTCTGGTTGACCGTCAGGGTCGCGCTGTTGGTCGCGCAGCGGCAGACACTCGTCACCTGGACCGCATACACACCCGCATCGGCCGCACAAACGTTGCTGATCACCAAGGAGCTGTTGTTCTGCCCGGAGAGGCACACACCGTCCTTCTGCCATTGATAGCTATACGGCGCGCAACTCGGGAAGGTCGCGCTGACGGTCACAGAGAAGTTGGCGGGAGAACCGGCACAAAGCGTCAGGTTTGAAAGGCCATTCAGGAAGATGTTCGTCGGGGGCCGGCAGATTAGCGTAGAGATTGCGTTGAACAAGGCACTAAGCTGCGACGAATTCGTTGTGAAGAAATAGTCGCTGGAAGAAGCGGCGATGCCAGCCATCAGAACTGGGTCCACGTCAGCACCCAGCCCGACCGTGAAGATGAGTGTGCCAGCGTTCTTCGCCTGAGTCGCGACGTATAGAGCGTTGCTCTTGGTGTCCGAACCCGTCGGCAGGCCGTCGGATAACAGAATAAGCACCGGCAAAGCCTGCGGATTGTGGCGACTGGAGAGGAGTTCGGTTTGGGCGGTTTGAAGGCCAAGACTGATCGAGGTGTTGCCGCTGGCAGCGGGAATCGAGTGAATTGCCTGGTCCAGGGCCTGAAGGTTGTTGGTCAAGGTCTGGTCGAGGCTGGCGGCAGAGTTGTACGAAACGAGTCCCGCTTGATCGGCGTTGGTGGAAAAATTGAGGTTCTGGACGAAGTTACTGCACGCCTGTCTCGCGTCATTGTACTTTTGTCCAGACATCGAACCGGAGCGGTCGATGACCAGCATGACGTCCACCGCCGGGAAGCAGGCGTCCACGGTCAGCGTCGCGCTACTGGACGCGCTCCCGCAGGCACCGCTTACGGTTACCTGGTAAACCCCTGAATCGCTTAGGGCAAGATTGGTCAGTGTCAGGCTGCTGTTGGTCTGAACGGCGAGGACGGTTCCGCCTTTGTCCCACACGTAGCTGAACGGCCCAGTGCCAGAGGCGCTCGTGCTGAAGAGGGCGTTTGCGCCCACGGAGCGCACCAGATTTGTCAGCGGACTGGCGCTCGTGGCCGTGTTCACCGTCAGGGTCGCTGAGGCCGAGGTGGCGGTGCCCGCGGTGTTGCTTACGACCACACTGTAGGAACCGGCGTCGGTGCTGGAAACAGAAGTGATGCTGTAAGTGCTGGTGGTAGCGCCGGCAAGCGGGTTTCCGTTCTTGCGCCATTGGTAACCCAGGGGAACGGGGCCGGCCGTCACAGAAAAAGTCACATTCGCGCCTGGGCACTTGGTAGCGCACGCGGGGCTGTTGGTGATAACGGGAGCGCACGCGCTCGCACTCCACATGGCGGACGGTCCGATCAACAACCAGACCAGCGCTGTCAGGGTCACCCGCAATTGGAGCTTCGGAATCAGTCTCGAGCTCATACGCAACAGATTCATTTTTTCTTCTGTTGCCCAGTGTAGGCTCGTCCCGAAGACCAACAATCGGGGCAAGGCACGAACGTGATCCCAGTGAGAATTCGGAATGCGATCCAGGGGAATCCCCGGGAGGAAGCGGGGGGAGGGTGGTCGGACCTGCCAAAAAGCGCGCTAACTGCGGCAAACTACGGCAGCGCACTCAAACGCCGACCCAGAAACGAAGGAACAATGAATACCGACTCAGATCGGGTATTCCCGCTGAACCCAGGCCGTGGCGTGTTGGATAAGCTCGACCGCGCTGTTCAGGTTGAGCTTCTGCTTGATCTGCTCGCGGTAGTACTCAATGGTCTTGATGCTCAAATGCAGTTCCTGCGCGATTTCCTTGGTTTTCTTCCATTGCCCGATGAGCTGGAAAACCTCCAGCTCGCGATCACTCAGGCCTTTGACCGGAGACTGTTCGATGTCCTTTTGCCCACGGACCTGCTGCTGGAGCATTTTTGCGGCGAGCGCGTCGCTCACATATACGTTTCCGCTGAGGACCCGGCGAATCGCCGACACGATTTTGTCCAGGGCCTCCGCCTTCATCAAATAGCCGAGCGCGCCCGCGCGGAAAGCGATCTCCGCGTAAATCGATTCATCGTGCGTGCTAACCACCAGTACCGGCAACCCCGAATACTGGGCTTTGATGTTGCGCATCAGCTCCAGCCCGCTGCTGTCTTTGAGAGAAATGTCGGCGATGACCAGATCCGGCTTGAGCTTGCCGATGGCGCTGAGCGCATGGGCTGCGTCTTCCTCTTGGCCGCAAACCACGAGGTCGCTCTCTTGATTAAGAAGCTGAGCAATGCCGTAGCGGACGACCGCGTGATCGTCCACCAGCAGGATCCGCTTGCGGTTGTCCTTCACTTGACTTTGTTTGGCATGGGCCATGTTTATTTTAGTCAATTTGTGGCGTCGGCTGCCACACCGGACATCAACCAAGCCCCGGGCACAGCCAACCGCCCACTTGCGCGCGTCCCGCCCAAGTTGCGACAAGGGCGGGCAGCAGGCATTCTTCAGTGTGCAACCGCAGTTTGTGCGCCAATCGCAGTCATGCGTGACGGCAAAACGATTTATCTGCCGATGAGTCGAACGAAAGACTGCTTGTTTGTCCCGATTCAGGACAAGAAATGTCGGGAAATGAGACAGGCGTTACTGTCCCTCACCGCCTCACTTGACTCGCGCTGATCTGCCCCTAGACTCTCGCTATGTCATTTGAGAGCCAGCCCTGGAGTGTCGAGCCGTTTCGCGTGCCTTGTCTATGAGAAGACCCTCCGTCCTGGTCATCTTCCTCACGGTTTTCATTGACCTCGTCGGGTTTGGGATTGTTGTGCCGCTGGTGCCGATTTACGGCAAGCACCTGGTGCCGGACTGCATCAGTGCCCTTTGGGCGCAGGGTTTTGCGATTGGGGTCATCATCGCTTCCTTCTCAGCGATGCAGTTCATCTTCTCGCCCATTTGGGGAAGGTGGTCCGACCGCTATGGCCGCCGCCCGATTTTGCTGATAAGCACGGCGGGCGCTTCGGTGTCGTACGTCCTGTTCGCAGTCAGTGCCGTTTTGCCCGGCCACGTCTCCGCTCTGGCGCTGATGGTGGTGTCCCGCGCGTTCGCCGGGCTGTTTGGGGGCAACATTACGGTCGCCCAAGCCTACATCGCCGATATTACCCCGCCGGAGCAACGGTCCAGGCGGATGGGGCTGATCGGCATGGCCTTCGGGTTGGGATTCATTTTTGGCCCCGCTATCGGCGGCCTCAGCTTGAAGCATATTGGCGGCGCCGGACCCGGGGCGATGGCTGCCGGACTCTGCGCGGCGAATTTCCTGCTGGCGCTGTTCATCCTGACGGAAAGCCGCCAGCCCACCTCGGAGCACGTCGCTCAACGTCCGCACCTTGAGCAATGGCGGCACACTTTGACGCAGCCAAGAATCGGGTTGCTGATCATTGTGTTTTTCCTCGCCACTTTTTGCTTCAGTTGCTTCGAGAGCACGCTGCCGCTGGTGGTGAGCGATAACTTCCACATTGATATTCGACGCGACGAAACCTCGGCGTCAACGGTGGCCTACTTGTTCGTGTTCTGTGGCGTGATTGGCGCGATGGTGCAGGGCCGAGCAATTGGCCCGTTGGTGAAGAGGCTCGGCGAGCCCAAGCTCATTGCGCTCAGTCTCGTTCTCACCGCTATTAGCCTCGCCATGTTGCCTTTCATCGCCGGCACGGCTGACCTTTCATGGGGAGTGCTCTTGCGCCCGGAGGGCCGGTCCTGGCTCGTCATGCTTGGGGCGTTGGCGCTGCTGTCGGTCGGAACGAGCCTCACGCGACCGCCGCTCTTCGGCCTGCTCTCCAACCTGACATCCGCCCACGAGCAAGGCGCCAACCTCGGTGTTGCCCAGAGCGCCGGGAGCCTGGCGCGCATCCTCGGGCCCCCTTTCGCCACGACGCTGCTGCCGTACCTGCCATGCCTGCCCTACCTGATCTGCGCGGCGGTACTGCTTGGCACCGCGGTTTTAGTCAGCCAACGATTGTGCCGGGACGGCCAGCCCGCGAGCTAAATCCATTCCCAACAACATGAAGAAGATCAGCCCGCTGCTCAGTTTCCTGCTCTGCGTCGCGCCCCTGGCGACGCTCCCGGCCAATTCGCCGAACTCAGCCTCCTGGCGGTTCGAGGTCGCCATCAACAAGAGCCTGACCACCCCAGCCAGGGATGGCCGGCTGTTTGTCATCCTCGCGCGGACGAACAATCCCGACCCGCGCTTTATGCTCGGGTGGACCGGCCTTGATGCGCCGCAAGTCTTGGCGCGCGACCTCAAGAGTTTTACGCCAGGCGCAGTCGCGGTTTTAGATGCGAGCGCCTTTGCCTTCCCGATCACGAATCTAGCCGAGGTGCCTGCGGGCGATTACTTCGCTCAGGCGCTTTTCGATTCCAATACCGACCTGCGCCTGGCAGCGGCGCCGGGCAACCTCTACAGCAAGCCGCACAAGATTCGCCTGGATCCGGCACAGGGTGGAGACTGGAAGCTGGAGCTGACGGAGCAGATTCCCGCGGAGCAGTTGCCTGCCGAAACGAAGCAGATCAAGTTCGTCAAGATTCAATCGAAGCTGCTGAGCGAGTTCTACGGCCGGGCGATCTTCCTGCGCGCGGGGATTGTCCTGCCCCACGACTACGAGCGCGACCCGTCTCGGCGCTATCCGTTGTGGGTGTGCATCGGGGGGTTGAACACGCGCTATACGGAGGTCCTCGACTTGATGGAGAAGAAATCCGAGTTCGCCAAGACTTGGCAGGCCGGCGACACGCCGCGACTCATACTCCTTCAACTGGACGGCGCCGGCCCCAACGGCGACCCCTACTACGTGAACTCGGCGAACAACGGCCCGTTCGGCGATGCGCTCGTGCAGGAACTCATCCCGCAGGTTGAGGCCAGGTTCCGGGCCATCGGGCAACCGCGCGCGCGTGTGCTCTCGGGCAACTCCACAGGTGGCTGGGTTTCCCTGGCGCTCCAGGTCTTTTACCCGGACTTCTTCAACGGCACCTGGTCCTCCTGCCCCGACCCGGTGGACTTCCGCGCGCTCGAACTGGTGAGCATCTATCAGGACGACAACGCGTATGTGAACCAATACGGCAATGAGCGGCCGAGCGATCGCGACGCAAACGGGGACGTCAGGCTCACCATGCGGCGCGAAGTCGGGGTCGAGAACCTGCTGGGCCGCGCCAACAGTTACACCCTCTCCGGCGAGCAGTGGGGCGATTGGAATGCCGTCTTCGGGCCGCGCGGAGCCGACGGGCTGCCCGTCCCGCTGTGGGATCCGCAAAGCGGCAGGATCAATCACGCCGTCGCCGAGCAGTGGAAGAAATACGACCTGCGCATCGTGCTGGAGGAGAACTGGAAAACGCTCGGTCCCGAGCTGCGCGGCAAAATCCACATCGCCGCCGGTGAAGCGGACGAGTATTTTCTAAACAACGCCGTCCACCTCCTGCATAAGTTCCTCTCCAAAGCCAACCCGCCATTCGAGGGCAAGATCGTCTATGGCCCGGGCAAAGGCCACGGCTGGATGGACCTCTCTCTGCGCCAGATGCTCGACGAAATGCAAGCGGCGGCGGCGGCGGAGTAACCGGGAGCGTTGAAGCGTTACCTGCGTTACAGGGTTACATGACTACCCGAACCCCAATTTCCGGTATGCCACCACATAAAGCAAAAGGGCCAGCCCCGCGGCACAGATCAGTCCTACCATCACCGCCACGGTGACTGCCCGGAATCGCCGCCTCCGAACCAAGGCCCCAGGCTCATGGAAGAGTCGATTTCCGATAGACATATTAGTCCCGTCGCGGCGATTTAAAGCAGGGAGGGAGCTCTGCTCCAGCTCGCGCGTGTGTTTTTCAGGTTGTTCTATCGCTCCGAACAGACGCAATTCCGGTTGGTTGGCCAGGGCCAGTGCGGCCGCAGCGGAACCGGCGCCCAACCCCAGTGCCGTTGGCAAAGCGGCGGCGATTTCGGCCAGACCTTTGCTCATGCGCCATTGGAAGTAGCTCATCATGAGCATGCTCAGAAAGCCCATCGCCGCAAACGTGCCCGCCACGATGAGCGTGGCCTTGTTGGACCTTTGCATCGCCTCCAAGTCCTGCGCCCGCTGAACAGAGAAGGCCTCCTGTATGCTCTGCAACCCTTTGGCCAAGGCTTCCGCATTCTGAGCGGCCGCCGCTTTGGTCTCCTGACGGTTCTGCTCGATGGCCAGTTGCGTGGCCTGGAGCTGTTCCTGCAGTTGCAAATAGGCGTGGAGTAGTCCTTGGGAGTTCGTTTCCTCGAGGGGGCTGGTGCCCGGCGGCGGTGGGCCGCTCTCAGCGCCGAGGCCAGCCCACGAGCCCGAAAGGAACATCAGCGGAAATGCGACGACCACGCCAACGAACGAAGCCAGATGATTCTTGACCAAGTGTGACTTGGCGCCAATTCGCACCACCGTGGTGAATCTCATACTGATGCCTTTTAAGGTTGTTGCGGTCCCATTGGTCTGCTCACATGGTCCGAAGTATAGATTCCTGGTTCCCCGCGTCCAGCAAATTCTCAAGTCCGCCGCCCCTGGTCATGGCGACACGTCGCAGGACGCGCCGGCGCCCGCCCCCGGGTGGACAACAAGGTCTTCCCCTTCGACCCACTGCCCCAAGCCTTCGAGCGCCTGGCACAAGAGCCGATGGGCAAAATCCTGCGGGTGGCACGGTCCTCTGGCTAATCGTGCTTTCCCGGCGGCACCGGGCGGGGATAGGCGCGCAACTCGCGCACGACCAGCTCCGGCGCGTTCTCCGGCGGGCAGATCACCATGCCCACGCCGCCCTTGTTGCGCATCCAGACCTTCTCGAAATCCGCCTGCAGCCATTGCAAACAATGGCCCCCCTCCTTCGCCTTTTGCGCGCTCGAGGCCGAATCGGTCACGATCACCCGGCCATCCTCGGTCACGCCGCACAAAGCGACAATGTGTCCCTCCATCTTCTCGTAGGGCGGCGCGATATACTCACTGCTGGCCGGCATGGTGATCGAGCAGAGAATCACCTTGTTCTCGCCCACGGTCTGGCGCACCGCCTCCCAGTCCCGAAAGCGATCCAGGTAGGCGCTGAAGCCGTGTTCGACTGCCGCATTGATCGTGCGCGGCCAAATGCCGAACGATTCGTACTCCGGGTCGGTCGTGTAGCAGATGATCTGCTCCAGGGGCAGCGGTTTGCCGAAGTACTGCATCGCCGACGCCAACGCCGCCGACTGGCACCGGTCCTTTAACGGGTTCCCGCACACATCGGCCTGCAGGCGCAAGGGAACATCGAGAACCTTTGCCGCCGCCCGAGCGCTCGTCTTCCCGGGCCGGTAACGCGAAGCCAGCGCCGCTGTGGGCGTGGTGTCGGTGGCGATGACGCCCAGGGCCGGCAACACCGTCAGCGGCGTCTCCCCTTCATTGACGACCTTGAACCGGTAACCGGTCGCCTTCGCTTTCAGCAGCAGGGTGTCCTCGTCGAGCCGGCCCCGGTCGAAACTCGGCTTGGTGCGTTTGGCGGAGAGCCTGACGTTGCCCCAGAAGCCCGCATAGAGCCACGGCGACGCGTCCCCCGGCCCAAACTCCACCTGGAGATAAAGCCGGAACCCTTCATCTCTGGGGAGACGGACATTCCAGTAATAGATCAACTCGTCGAAGGGAAACCCGGCCTTCACGAGCGGCGAGGTCCAAGCCCCCTTTCCCGACCGGGCCAGCTCCCTGGCCTCGATGCGGTGCCGCCAGTCGATGGGCGCCACGGGTCCGAGGGGCGTCGCCGTGCCCAATGGCGCGGCCGCCGCGTCGGTTCGGTTCGCCGGTTCGGCTTCCGCCGATTTCGCGCCCAAGACACAAGCTGCGAGAGAGAACGCCAGGCAAAGGCACCGGGACGCGGCAAGGCGGCCCTTCGCGCCAACATTATCGAATGCTGGAACTTCGCGCGCTTCGCGCGGGCGCGGTTGAGGAGTATAGTTTTGCATTTCGGATCGCGCATGTAGCCTACGCCAGCGGCGCAATCGGGGTCAATCACACTTCATGCTTGGTGCTGCGCCTCGGCAGCCGGTCGGTTACGCTATAGTTAAACCAGTCTATGCTGCGCAGCCGAGCAACAATTGTTCCGTCATCTCGGTCGCGCCGCCTGCGACCTGAATCCCTCGGCTCTCTCACTGCCGCAGGCGGAAAAACTGCTGGGTTGCGCTCATTGTGTTCGTATAGGGACCGACCACGATCGGGCCCGGTAAGTCGGCATAGGGGCCGGAAACATTGGTAGCGCTTTGCAGGATGAAATTGCCCTGCCAGTTCAAAGCTAAACTACCCCCCGCCTGGCGTACGGTGATCGCGCCCGGACTTGGAAGTTGCGAGATGAATCGCACCGCGTCCGCATACCACCGCCCCGAAGTCAGCCCGCTCACATACGTGAAGGTAATCAACGGGTTGGTCACGCTTGCTGTGATGTTGCCGACGGTCTCCCAGGTATTGTTGATGGCGTCACCGGAACCGCTGGAAAATGCCGTCGTCGTGGCGGGAAAGGTGGTGCTCGACACGCCCGTCGCCGCCGGTTTCACCACGATGTTGCCCGATTCCTGGTAGGAAGCGCCGCTGTTGTATCCCCAACTGACCGAGACGGAATAGGCCGTCCCCGCCACCAAGGTCGGCGTCACGGAAAACGACGTGGATGTGCTGGCCGTCGAGGTGAAACGGCTGCTGCCGGGCGAAGTGCATCCGGCGGCGGCGCTCTTGGTTGCCGAAATGGTGCTGGAAAAGCCGCTGAACGAAAAGGCCGGATTGTTGGTCCCGGCTGTGCTGCTGCCAGACCGGCTTTCCACGACGTTGGTCGTCTGGGAAACGGCGACATCAATCACCCGCAAGGTTCCGTCCACCGCCAAGGTATTGGTGTTCCAACCCAGCCCCATACCCGGCACAGTCGGGCTGATCGAGGCGAATGCGCCCGCGTAGCTTGCCGCATCGAACAATTTGAACGCGTTCCCCGCCGCAAAGGCGCCGGACTGATTGTTGAGGACCAGCGCGCCGCCGTAAGTCACTTCCGTCAGGCCAGTGATTTCATCCGACGCGCCGGTGGCGGCATTAACGTCCATTAACGTCGAACTGCCCGATCCCAACGCCAGGGTGTTGCTGAGGGTCAGTTGCGCGAAGCCCGGCCCGGGCGAAAGGGTGCCGCCGGCAATAACCGAAACCGGTCCCGCCAACACTCCGGTCCCACTCAAAGTTCCACCCGCCACCACAATCGCATTGGTCATGCTGCCGGTGACTTGGAGCGTTCCGTTGCTGATGGTCGTGACCCCGCTGCAAGTATTCGCGCCTGCCAACGCCACCGTGCCGAGCCATGTCAGTGTTAAATTTCCCGGGCCGCTGACGGGTCCATTGACGGCCAGGACGAGGTTTTGGGCAATCTTCCAGTTCTGATTGGCGCCGAGGACGATCGCGGAATTGAGCGTTGTGTTCACGGATGAGGAGACAGTGTCGATGCCATTGGTCTCAATCATCAAGGTGTTGCCGCTGATCGAATACGGCCCGCCGTCCTGGAAAGCCAGGCTGTTGACCGCCATGTTCTGGTCGAGCGTCGTATTTTGGTTGCCGGCGGTGAAATGAGTGAAAACCACATCGCTCGCCCCATTCGGCAGCATGTTCGAGAGCCAGCTATTGCTGTCGGTCCAATTAGCCGTGCCCGCCCCGGTCCAAAAGACAGTGGTCGTCGGTGCGTAAATGCGCACATAATCCACCACCATTGTCGTCGTGCTGGTCGCCTGGTTGCCGTAGCCGTTCGTCGGGATGTTTCCCGCATACCAGCCATTGGTCAGCTCGGAACTGAGCGTCACCTCGCCGGTTCGGTCGGAATGCCCGGCGTTCGTGCTCCACGTCTCGCTGCCATCTATATAAAAATAGTAATTGGTGCGGTCCCACAACAGCCCGTAAGTATGAAAACCGGTGCCAAGATTGGTACCGATAGGCCCGATAATGGCGGTTTTCTCATCGACCGCTTCGTTGTCCCAATGCACCGCCTGCTGCACCCCGTTGTTGATATAATCCACATCTCCCGTGTCGGTGTAACGATGCTCGCAAATATCCACCTCGGCGCCCGAGGCCGACGGATTGCCGTCATAAAGCCCGGTGTTGGGCGAATTCATCCAAAACGCCGACCACATCCCCGGCTCGCCGTTCCATTCGATGCTCGCTTCGTAATAGCCGTAACAGAATAGCCCCTGACTCGAGACCGTGCCGCTGTAATAGGCACTGTTGGTATTGAAACAAGTGATGGTCAAGCAACCGTTGCTCACCGTCACGGCCTGCGGGACATCGGTGGCCTGATGATCCGGCCCCAGCCAGCACCACCATTTGCTTAAATCCAGCGAAGACCCGTCAAATTCGTCTGACCAAATCAGATAGTAACCCGGGGGAGGGGTCGCCGAAGCTTCCTGGGCAGCCAGCGCCGTCAGAAAAACAAAAAGCAACGCCCCACCCCGCCGCGAACGCATAGGCTGAAAAAGACCCTTCATCATTGGTGTCCATCCGTGTCCGTTCGTGGTTCCCGGGAAAGCGTTGGGTCGAGCCACAGGCCCCAATTGCCGCCGTTCCGGTTGCCCGCCTTGTCAACGATAAGCTCCAACGTTTTCATACCTGTAACGTCAACTTCGTAGCTGGCTCTAGCTGCTCCGCGAATGACAGGGGAACGAAAGACCTCTTTGCCATCGGTTTTAATGACGAAAACGACCCCGGCGGCGTAGGGCTGATGAGCCGTGTGCAAGCCGGCTTCGCCGCGCAATATCTTCCATTGACCACCCAAATCGAAGACATAGCGGGATGGTGAGTGCGCGTAGAGACCGGAGGCATAGATTTTCCCTGAATCCAACCAGGGCGATTCAATCTGGTCGTTCAGCGGTATGCGGTTGGCCTCCGGCTTGAGCCAGCCCACTTCGGCACTCTCCGCTTGAGCATCGCCCAAGGCAAATTGGGTGATTGTGGCCGGCACGCCGGCAGGCTTTGGCTTGGACTCAGTCTGGAGGGTGCGGACGAGCTTGCGGGCGATGTCTTTGGCCAATTCCGGCGTGTTGCTTGCTTCCAGTTTCCGCAGCGCGTCTTGGGCGGCGCTGAGTTGGTTGCTGGCAACGGCATCCGCCACCGGCTCCAGGGCCTGCCGCATCTCCCACTGGGAGAGGTCCACCGTGCCCTCCGGCGTGACGCTGAAGCCGAGCCGTCGTTCTGATACAGCACCATTCACATGGCAGAGTTCGACGCGCAGCGTGCCATTTCCGCAAGGCGCCAAGTCGCTCACTTCGAGGGCGAACCGTCCTTGCGCATCCGGCACGGCAGTGGCCGTCGGCGCGCGATAACCGCCATCATGCAGGGAATCGAAATAAGCAATGACGCCATAAATCGGGGGCGAGCCTGCGACGGTCCCCTCGAGACGGAGCGTGCCGTGCCGGCCGGCGAGGTCGGCGCGGGTGATGTTGGTGGAGAGGGTCAAATCGCATCGTTCAAGCTGACCCGGCTTCGCCTCGTCCTTATCCGAGCCGTTGAACAGGGGGCGGGCGGCCAGGCGCATCGCGCTGGCCATGGTGAGAAAGGAGCCTTTGCCTTCGCCGCGCCGCTCCTCGCGATAGGTATGATTCCCCGCGCCCATGAGCGAGGTGCCCAGGGGCTTTTCATCCCACCGTTCGCCGGAGTGGGGCAGCGCAAAGGCGTGGCCAAGCTCGTGGGCGATGCCGCCGATGAAAACCGTGATATGCTTGCCCAGGGACATGTCGCCATATTCGCCGTCATTGAGCATCGGTTTCTTGCGGGTGAGATTGTCGAGGTCCTGCTGGGCCCAATCCGCCGCAAAGCACAACCCGCTTTGCTGCGTCCAGTTGCCGAAATAAGGTGAATGATGGCGAAACGTGCGGGCTTTTTCATCATAGGTGGCCAGGTGGCAGAAAATCAAAACCGTCTCGTGATCGAGCGAAATCCCGGCGGCCTCGAGCACTGGCTGGCATTCGCGTCGGACCATGTCGCCGCCGGCTGGGTCGCCAGTATTGCCACCATTCCTGCCCTGCCACCTCGGAAAGGCGGCCTCCGGCTCCTTGCTTTTAACCAGATGAATGATCAATTTGCCGTCCGCATCACGCGGCAGGGTGAACGTTTTTGGGCCAAACCCCAGCCGCTCCATGCCGTCGCTGTAAAAGGCGCGGATGTCATCCATGATCGCTGCCAATCGTTGCTCGTATCTCGCCGCCGGCTCCCGGTCTGCGGGAGTGAAATAAACTATGTGCAGCTTCTTGGGCGGCGTTGCCGGGCGCGGCCCGTGGTAAGCGTCCAGGATCTTCATGGCCCGTGCCGCCTGCTCGGATTCGGGAATGGGATCAACCGCGCGCAGAGCCGGCGCCGGGCAGGTCAGGGCCAAGCCGATCAAAACGGCAGAGATGCACCGCATAGTTTATACGCCCCAGACTGACCGTAAAGGCTGATGGAAGTCAAACCCCGTGTTGAAACGCGAGATTCCGCGACCCCGACCTTGACAAATCGCCCTTTTGAGTGTACATTATCCCTGTAACGTGGTTGCACGAGTCGTGTGTACCAGCCGAACCAACCCCCGGCCAGACAACCCGGCAGCCACCGCTAAAGGAGTTTTGTTGTTTATGGCAATGCCTTACACGAAGTCCGGCAAATGCGGGCTCATGGTCTATCAACGCGCTCGGTACGGCCAAATCTGCTACCTGGCTTTCATCCCGTACAACCCCCGCACCCCCGCGCAGGTCAATGGGCGTGAGATTTGGCAGGCGGTCAACGGGCGTTGGCGCACGCTCACCCAGGCGCAGATGGTCCGTTGGAACGCCGCAGCGGAGACGAGAAAGTCCAAACTCCGTCTTACTCAGGGCAAGCCGACCGGCCAAGTCCTGTTTGTCAAAATCAACTACCCGCTGGCGTATTGGGGCCGAGACCAGTTTGATCTGCCCCCTCGCTGCCCCCGGTTCCCCGAGCTGGCGGTTTCGGGCTTTTCGGTGACCAACGTCGGGGGGATCATCAAGATCAGTCTGGATTGTTCCAACAATCCCGGCGACCACACCATTCTCCGCGCCTCCGCGCCCCTGAGCGCAGGGCGTAAGACTTGCACCCAGTTCCGTATTATCGGCCTGTGCCCGTCCCCCGGCGAGGGTTTGGCCGACATCACGGCTCTCTACACCGCCAAGTTCGGCGTTCCGCGCGCCGGCTCGAAGATATTCCTGCGGGTCAACCAGATGATTGATGGTTGGCAGGACAAGCCGGTGGAGTTCAGGTTGGTTGTGCCGGCGCCACAGGCGGAACCGGTCTTGGGCCGCCCGTTCATCGTAGTCCAAAGCAACCACAGATGGACAGAGATGGACAGGGATCAGAAGGAATCTGAAGGCTGGGCATTGACGCTTTCGACGGGGAGCACAGACTTGAATTGGTTAACTGAGTTAAATGGGTTAGCTGAGTTAAATAGGTTAAGTGGGTGGCGGGGGTGGTGCGGCAGGACCGTGACTGGAACTGAAAAGGGGAGGGGTTGTTGGGGTAGGGATTGGGGTTTGGGTGTGAAAGGGAGTGGGGTATTATGTCTTAAAACAGGACACGGGAACGGGGGAGACCCCCCTTTGATACCGGAGTGCTTGCACACCGCCACCATCCCGCCATCATCCCAACACGATTGGGGCACGTTTAAGCCACCATAGCTTGCTGTTCGTTTCGGACTTGCTCATGGACCATGAAGCCTAGCGTAGCGGAGGCTCGGCAGAGCGCCGCCATTATTCGGGAATAAGGTCAGCGGCACTCTGCCGAGACGCCGCTACGGAAGGGGACAATGTTTAGCCATGGATTGAACACGGATTGACTGGACTTGACCCGGGGGTAAAGCCCGCGGGAGCGGTCTTTGTCTGTGGCGGTGTCCTCGGCGGGTGCAGGGCGGGGGTTGTCGAAGCTCGCGGGGACGCTCGCCTTCCCGGGGCGGCGCGCTGGGGACAGGCAGTGGGCAAAAGTTTGCACGCCGTGGGAAGGGCGTCAACTGGAAGGTGAAAGTTTTTTTTAGGGTGATGGGTGACGGGTGACGGGTGACTGGTAACTGGTGATTGGTGATGGGTGACGGGTGATGGGCGCGGATGGACGGGATTGGGGATTTACGATTTACGATTTACGCGCGGGGGGAGGGGCCAAATCCGAAGCCCGAAATCCGAAGTCCGAAGGAAATCCGAAACCCGAAGTCCGAAATCCGAAGTGTGGTGGCGGGTTGGACTATTCGGACGGCGTAAGGCGGGACCATGCCGGCGCTCCGTTGGGGGCTTTCGACGATGGCGAAGCGGCCGGAGGCCCGGTCTCGCTGGTGCCCCGGCGGCGAGGTCAGATATGCAGGCTGTACGCGACTGCGGCGCCTAGCTCAGGCCGATAGTTGGGCGCCATGGTTCCCGGCATCCGACTCGTCATTGCGGTATGACGTGTATCGCTCTGATCTCGCGGCGAAATCGGGCAAGCAGGTACGCGATGAAGTGCCCAGTAATTTCAGGTGGCGTACCTCCGAGTCTGTTGACAACGCGGCAGATCAACATCTGACACGGGGCATCCCACTGAATATTGATCGCACCCTGCGCGTCGTCGCTGTGAAGCTTGGTCCACCCTCGCTGCCTGCCCCATCGTTTTCCCTCTGCGGTGTACAAGTTGAACTGTTCGAGTTTCGAGTCCCTGGCGATTCTCCCCCTGAGGGACTCGCCCTTATGTGAGATAACGTGGATGACGGTTTGCATGTTCGAGGCGCGTTTTGACAGGTTGGCGCTAAAGCCGCAAGCTCAATTTTCAACTGTTTCGGGGCTCGCGGGAGCCCTTCCTGCCGACAATGAGGACATGCCGCGGCCGCCGTTCACGGCACGCAAAGGCGGCAGAAGCGGGCCGGATAGTTCGTCCACGCCGGATCGCTGAAGTAGAGCCGGTCGCTGGTGAGGGTACTCGTTTGCAGCGGAGAGCATTGGAGTGTGACCAGGTTGGTCTCTAGCGTCTGGCTAGGCGTCATTGGATTCTGGCCGGCTCACGGCTACAAGCCTCCACGCGAAATCTCTCGGTTCGGCGTTCTTCAAGGGTGGTCGTGTATCGAATCTCGAACTCGAATGGATACGCAATACGACCGGCTCTGGCGGCAAACCGAACGGAGCCAAGGTGATTCGCTTGCAGCCGGTCTGCTGGAATGATCGAGATGTCGAGCGGGGCGCCCGTGTGAACTGTCAGCGAGGAGACAATGCCACCCAAGTTCTCGAAGTTGCACGTTCTGGTAGCGTAATCGCTGCTGCCATCGCGCCAGTGGAATTGCGGATTGCTTGCCTGACGACGCTGCTGCAACTCAATGGAAGCCAAAACCTCGGTTGGCGGTCTGCGACGAAGCAGCCATCTGAGCAGCGCAATCACCGCGGTGACAATAGCGATCCCGACACCGCTGAGAACCCATTGTTTATTCTGGTTTAGCCAATCAAGCATGGGCGTGATGATGGTCGTGTTGAGGCGTCATGGTGTGAGAGTATTTGTTGGTCTGCCCGCTGTCCATGCCTTTTTGTGGCGGGTCGCGAGCCAGGGCTCACGGCGAGCGGAGGCGATAGTAACGGCGGGTATAGTTCGTCCACCGGGGATCGGTGAAATAGGAGGAGCCGTTGGTGAGGGTGTTCGTGCTCACCGGAGACCATATCTGATTGGCCAGATTCGTGCAGGCTTCGACCATAACGGAGATGTTCGTTGCCCAAGAGATGATGAAGCCGAAGCGGTTAGCGTTCACACCAAAGCTGGAGTTGTTAATTAGGATCAGCGGGTTCGGAAGCAACCATGGGGCGGTTTGAAGACCGTCGAAGGTCGGACCCCAGCCCGTACTGCCCGGCAAGTAATAGACGGTGGGGTTGCTGTCACAGTTGAACACATCCAGAGCAAGGTTGGGGGCGTTCCCCTGGAAAAAGACTCCCGTCATGCTCGTGCAGCCTTCGAAGGCATAGTCCCCGATGTTGGTCACGCTGTTGGGGATCGTAATGCTGGTCAGGCTGGAGCAGGACTCGAACGCAGCTGCGCCAATGCTGGTGACGCTGTTGGGGATGGTAACGGTGTTCAAGCCGGTGCAGTTCCAAAACGCCGCGTACGCGATGCTGGTGACGCTACCGGGGATCGTGTAGCCGCTGCCCGCTTTGCCACCAGGATATTCGATGAGCGTGTTCGTGCTCTTGTCGAACAAGACCCCAGCCAGACTGCTATAGAGGAGATTATTTGTATCCACCGTTATCGCAGTTAAAGTGTAGCAGTTAGCGAAGGCATCGAACCCAATGCTGGTGACGCTGCTGGGGATCGTAATGTTGGTCAGGCCGTAGCATTCAAAGAACGCATCGAACCCAATGGTGGTGACGCTATCGGGGATCGTCACGTTGGTGAGGCTGGTGCAGTTAGCGAACGCCCCGTCCCCGATGCTGGTGACGCCGCCGGGGATTGTGTAGCTTCCGGCTTTGCCGCCCGGGCACTCGACGAGGGTCGTCTGGCTCTTGTCGAACAGGACCCCAGCCAGACTGCTGTAGAGGAGATTATTTGTATCCACCGTTATCACAATGAGGCTGAGGCAGCAAGAGAACGCATCGGGCCCGATGCTGATGACGTTGCTGCCGATCGTGGCGCTGATTAGGCTGCAGCAGCCACTGAACGCGCTGGCCCCTATGTTGGTCACGCTGTTGGGGATTGTAACGTTGGTCAGGCCGCAGGCACTGAACGCCATCTCCCCAATGCTGATGACGCTGTTAGGGATCGTAACGCTGTTCAAGCGGGTGCAGCCGCTGAACGCCAGATCGTCGATGTTGGTGACGCCATCCCCAATGGTAAGGCTGCTCATGCTCATACACATGTCGAACGCACCTTCCCCAATGCTGGTGACACTGTTGGGGATCGTAACGCTGGCCAGGTCAGAGTACTCCTGGAACGCAGAATCCCCGATGGTGGTGACCGGTAGATAATCCGGCTGGAAAATGCTCCCGACGTTGATCGTGCTAGGGATGGTCAAGTTGGTCACGGACCCGACGTATCCGGTGATGGTGACCGTGCCATTATTGGTCGTGAAGGTGAGTTGAGCTTGCAGTGCGGCGGGGAGCGTCAAGAGCAGCAGCAGGGGCAGCAGCAGTTTGAAACGCGTTTCCATGGAGGCGATTATGCGCTCTTTGCGGGCGCTGGCAAGCACAAAATTCGAGGAATTGGTGACTGGTGAGTGGTGATTGGTGGTTGGAAGGGGTCCCCACCCGAGGGGCGAGTGGGGACTTTGCGGGGGCGGGGAAAGCGCCGCTGGCGCGGCGCAGTCCAAGACTAGAATTCCTCGCCACGGGTGCGGTCGCCCCAGGCCATGCGGACACCGGTGCCGCCTTTGCCGTGATAGTAGGTCACCCCAGCCCTCTCCCCTTCGGAAGGGGAGAGGGGGAATCTTCGGCAGATTTCCGGCGAACCGGGGTTCATAGGGAGGGGGAAATCGCCGGCAGGTTTATGGCGAAGCAAGGTTCATGGGGAGCTTCGACCTCCAATGTTGGACGCGCATCGGGGCCACAAACCGATTAAGATTAAGAACGGCAGATTCAGGGGAAGGGTCAACCTCTGATTGAACCAAGGCTTTGCCGGAGGGGAGGTCAAGGGATAAGCGACTGGTAAAACCGAGGCGTGCCGGTGTTCGGGTCGGTAAAACTGAAATTGGTCTGGGTGTTGGAAACCGTGGCCAGCGTGGCCCGTGCTGCTTGAGTTGGATACCCCTTTTCGCGGTTGACATCCGCGGCCTGGGGTGGCTAAATCAATGCCAAGAGCATCTTCTTATGAAAAAGTTTTTTGTATTATTGGCGCTCTCGGTGTGCTGCATGCTCAATGCGGCAGAAACATCCACCAATCTGTTATCCATCTCGCTGGTTGACAACTCGGGGTATCTCTCACGGACCTTTGTCAAGACGCCCGATCAGATTATATCCCCGCCCGTGCTTGCCGATAGAGATTTTGTGGCCTTTGACACAACGAATCAGACCTTTGCCATCACCCCTGAAGCTGCAAAACGACTGGCCCGGGCGATTTGGGCGCTGGGGAAAAAATATTCCCCCGGATGGAGCGGGGAGGCCGCTCCCTATGTCTATTGGAACGGCACTTACGACTTAATCCCAACGCCCGTTCCATTTGTTCTCCAAGTTTCGGGCGAGACGATCTACAGGGGTATATTTAACACAATAACCTCTTCCGATTGGGTCTCGGGACCGGCCATGCTTGCCGACCAGGAGTTCATAGCCACCAATTTGACCAACAACGTGACATTTTCCATCCAGGCTGGTTACCCGCTGCCGTATGGACTCGGAACCGGAGGTGGGGTGGATCGGCGCGGTGATAAACGGATCGTTGCGGCCGTCCAAAAGTTGTTTGCGCATGAAAAGCGGTGAACGATGGGCTGGAGCCAACGCTGGAAACCAAGCGCAGCCCGTCAACCGCATAGGCCCAACCTTCCCGCCTCCAAGGGGCGGTCAAGGAACCGTCAACCGGTAAAACCGAGGCGTGCGGGTGTCCAGGTCGGTAAAGCTGAAATTGGTTTGGGTGTTGGAAACCCAGGTCAGCGTAGCCCACACGGGAAGGTTCGTGCTGGATTGGACATTATAGACGACGTTGGTCAATCCGGCCCAATGCAGGGTGGCAACCAGGTTGGTCGCGGTCACCGTGAGCACCGGGCGGGGCACAGTGAATACTGTCCACTCCAATCGCACCACGCTGTATTCCGGGATGGTGACGGAATTGGTCGCGGTCCCGGTTTGGATGAGCGCCGGGCTGCTTTGCGGAGAGGTGTTGGTGGCGCTGGGGTCGCTGCCCGTCACCTTAGAAAACCCAGGTCAGGCCGCCGCTGAACAAGAACGAATTCACACCGAGGTCGGGGGTTTGAATGCGCGCATTGGACAAGTGGATGTAGCGCGCCTGGAATATGAAGGCCAGTTTTTGCCGCAAAACCCAGCGAAAGCCGGGTCCTGCCTGGAGATTAAACTCGAAGGTGGTGCTCAAGTCCGGATGCCCAATGTCGGTGGCCGTGACGCCTGCGCCGCCGTCAAAAAATGGGTCCAGCGACGAGTTTGGCAGGAAATGATAGCGCACGATCGGCGTAAGCCCCACCAGGTAGGCGGTATCGGGGCGAAACTGTGCGCCACTCCAAAACTCGCCGGCCAATTCCACGTGGCGGAGAAACGGCACTTCCGAAGCCGAGAGCTTTCCTACGTGCAGCGTGGCGGCGGTGAGGTGATGGGCTTCGGTGGTACCCATGGCACTCACGCCGAAGCCGGCGCCCAGAGTGAAGCCAATGTTCCAGTTTGTGGGCAGGAACGCAGGCGGCTCGGGAAGGGCTGGCGACGCAGGCACTGCCGCAAGACTCAGCGTGGGCGAAAGGGAAGGCGAGTCTTGAGCCGGAGCGGAGCACACCCAAAGCGAGATTACAAGGGCCAGGAATCTTTTGAGGGATTCAGGGTTGAGGCCAGGGCTGCTGGGGGCGGGATGCGAGTTCAGCTCGGGGCCTCGAACATTAGCGAGAATGTGCGGATATTTCATCTTTCAAGGGGAAATGAGGAAGGCCAAAATGGTAATTCTGGATTGGGGGTGTCTCCATGACTCAACCGACCACAACAGGTTGTGGTAGAGGCGTGCATCCAGACCGCAGTACACGCTGCCCGTGAGCCGTGGTTGAGTCAAAGGGACACGCAGATTCTGGATTTCACATCACAGACACGCGAATACTGCTGGAGTTTCTCAACCGGGGGTTGGCTTGTCCACCGGGAAAACGGCATGATGCAGACGCCAAGGCATCTCCGGAAGAACGTGCGGTGCACTTGTTACGGCGGGTTGAACGGTCAATCCGTTAAAGACCCGATGCCCCATCCGTATTGATCGGAAGTGCGCCTGAGACGTTACTGGAGCAGGGTCTTGGCAGCCGTTCTGTTTCCAGGCGGCTTCATGGTTAGGTTGGGAGCGGTTCAGGAAACTGAGCCGCTCTTTTTTTATTGATTGTGAGAGAGCCGTTCCCACCCCGAATCCAACCTCACCATTTGCTTGACCAAAGCGGTGATGTTTGCTTAGCCGATGGCGCTACGCGATTTTGCATGGAATTACAGCACCTTCATGCAGATGGTTTGTCAACGGATCCTCGAAGGAGAGCAAAGGGGAATCAGAAATGATTCGGCTCGCGCTGGAGGAATTGGCCGCGGCCGGTTTGACCGACGAATTTTCCGTCACGGACGGCTACCTGGCCGCGGAGGGTGACCACGCTCGGGCGGCCTTCGATGGGCAGGCCCTCGAACGGATTGTAATCCACGTTCATGGTTTGGGTTTTGACCGAGAGCGTGCCGCGATAGTTCGGGTCATAGACGACCAGGTCAGCGTCGCTGCCGGGCTGAATGGTGCCTTTGCGCGGGAACAGGCCGAACAACTTCGCCGCCTGGGTGCTGGCGACCTCGACGAAGCGGTGCAGGTCGAGCCGGCCACGCTGGACACCGTAGGTGTAGAGGACCTTCACGCGGTCTTCCAGCGAGGGAATGCCATTGGGGATCAGCGTAAAATCTCGTTCGCCCATCCGCTTCTGCGTGGCAAAATCGAACGGGGCGTGGTCGGTCGCCAGGGTGCTGACCAGGCCGTCGCGCAGGCCGTTCCACAAAATATCCTGATTGCGCTTATCGCGCAGCGGGGGCGACATCACGAACTTGGCGCCCTCGAAATTCGGGCGTTCGGCGTAGGTTTTGTCGGTGACGAGGTACTGAATGAGGGTCTCGACCCAGACTTTCACGCCCGCCAGCTTGCCCGCGACGGCCTCCCGCAGAGCTTCCTCGCAGCTCGTGTGAACGATATAGACGTGCGCGTCGAGGAGCTTCGCGAACGTCATGAGGTGATGAACGCCTTCGGCCTCGACCAGGGGCGGGCGGCTGTCGTGATGCCATTCGGGGCCGGTTTTGCCTGCGGCCAGCAGCATCTGCTGGAGTGCCAGGACCAGGTCAGCATTTTCGCAGTGCGCGGTGGTAATAACGCCGAGTTTCTTGGCCAGGTGGAGCGTCTGGTAGAGTTCGTCGTCGGTGACGCCCAGGGCGCCTTTGTAGGCGAGGAAGATTTTGAAGCTGCTGAGGCCGCGTTTGATGATCTCCGTGAACTGCTTCTCGGCCCCTGCATCGTAGTGCGTCACGCCCATGTGAAAGGTGAAGTCGCAGGCGCAGTGGCCCTGCGCTTTGCCCAGCCAAAGTTCAAACGCCGCCAGCGGTTCCTCCGTCCGCCCGGGGCAAATCATCTCGATAAAGGTCGTCGTGCCGCCGACGAGCGCCGCGCGGCCTGCCGTTTCGTGGGTGTCCTTGGCGAAGGTGCCCATGAACGGCAGATAAACATGGACGTGCGGGTCGATGAACCCGGGGAAGATGTATTTGCCTTTGGCGTCGATGACCTCCGCGCCCGGAGGGGGCTGGAGGTTGCGGTCAATGCGCGTGATGGTTTCGTTCTCACACCAGATGTCGGCCTTGTAGCGGTCGCTGGCGGTGATGATTTCGCCGTTCTTGATGAGGAGTGCCATAGCTTATCTTTAATGCGAAGAGTGGTTTAGATCAATTGCTTTGAAAGGCTGCGCGGCGAGAAAGCGGGAGCTTGTCATGTGCTTTGGCAGGTAGTAGCTTGTCGGCATGATCGTAGATCAGATTCGAGAGCGGCTGCATAATGGGTTTCAGCCCTTTGCCCTTCAACTGTCCAACGGAAAAAGACTTGCGGTGCCACATCAGGACTTCATTGCGGTCCACCCCAGAATGGTGGTGGTCATTGACCAAAAGGGGATCTCCCATACTATCAATCCGCTCCACATCGTATCCATTGACGAGGCGCAGGCGAAGGAATAGAAGCCAGGACGATCTCCCGGTCCAGACCCCAGTCTGCCGATCTTTGCCGCTTCACTTCTTCGGCTCGCGGTACCATACATCCCCCTCGCCATAGCTGAACCAGCGGCTCATGGTCACTTTCAACTGCGTAAAGAACTGAATGCCTTCTTTGCCCTGCATGTGGAGGTCGCCGAAGAAGGACTCGTTCCAGCCGTTGAACGGGAACCAGGCCATCGAGGCGGGCACGCCGACGTTGATGCCCACCATGCCGCACTGGATGCGGTGTTTGAATTCGCGCGCGGCTTTGCCCGAGCGCGTGAAAATGGAGGCGCCGTTGCCATAAGGCGAGCGGTTGGCCAGCTCAATGGCGGCGTTGAGGTCGGCCGTGCGCATCACGCTGAGCACGGGGCCGAAGATTTCCTCGCGCATTATGGTCATGCCGGGCTGAACCTCGTCGAGCACCGTCGCGCCGAGGAAATAGCCGTTGGGAGCGCCACCCACTTTGACCCCCCGGCCGTCGGCGGGGATGCTCGCGCCTTCTTTGACGCCGAGTTCGATCAGTTCCGTCACGCGCTCGCGATGCTGCCGGGTGATGACTGGGCCCATGTCCGGCTGCGGCTCGCGATCGGTGGGGCCGATCTTTATTCGGCGCGCGGCCTCGACCAGCGACGGCAGGACCGTTTTGGCCGCCTCACCGACTACCACGGCGGTGGAGCCGGCCATGCAGCGTTCGCCGGCGCAGCCGAACGCGGCTTCGATGACGCCGCGGACGGAGTTATCCACGTCGGCGTCGGGCATCAGCAAGACGAAGTTCTTGGCGCCGCCGTTGGCCTGGACCCGTTTGCCGTGTTGGGTGCCGGTTTGGTAAATGTAGCGGGCGATGGGCGTGGAGCCGACAAAGGAAACGGCTTTCACCTTGGGATGCTTGAGCAGCGCATCAACGCATTCCCGTCCGCCGTGGACCAGGTTGAGCACGCCTTTGGGCAGCCCAGCCTTCTCCAACAATCCGGCGACCTTGATGGCCGTCAGCGGAACCTTCTCGCTGGGTTTCAGCACGAAGGTGTTGCCGCAGGCGATGGCCACCGGATACATCCAGAGCGGCACCATGCAGGGGAAATTGAACGGCGTGATGCCGGCACAGACGCCCAGCGGCTGGCGAATGGTTTCGCAATCAATGCCGCGGGCGATGTTCTCCAACACCTCGCCCATCAGCAGCGACGGCACGCCGCACGCGAACTCGACCATCTCGATGCCGCGCTTCACGTCGCCGCGGGATTCGACGAGCGTCTTGCCATGTTCCCGCGTGTTGCTCTTGACCAGGTCCTCGAAATTCTCCTCCAGCAGCGCCTTGAACCGGAAGAGAATGCGCGCGCGGTCGGTCGCCGGTGTTTCCCACCAGGCGGGAAATGCCGCCGCCGCGGCTTCGACGGCCTCATCCACGTGCCGGGCTGTGCATAGGGGCGTTTGGGCGATGACTTCGCCGGTGGACGGGTTGTGGACGGGGGTGGCGGACAGGTTGGCGAGGCGGCTCCATTCGCCGCCGATCCACACCGGGCAAGTAGCTGAATCCATGGGGAGACAGTAGCACGCCGGCTGCGGTCTGCAAGCCGGTGATCACCTTACGCAAGCCCCGGGAGGGCGAGCGTCCCCGCGAGCCCTGATTTGCCTGAGAAGTTTGGGCTCGCGAGGACGCTCGCCCTCCCGGAACCGCTCAGCCGCCTTCACGTCGCTACTCCCGCCGGCGCGCTTCCAGTTTCAGCCTTCCGCTTTCTGCATTCTGCATTCTTCCTTCTGCCTTCTGTCCCCCTTCCCCCCGCCCGCCAGCACAAGCCGCGAAACGTCATCCGCCCGCTGCACCGAAAAAAACCGGCGCGGCCCGGTGGAGGCAGCGCAGAACCTCACAGCCTTGAGGCCGCAAAACGGGCGCGCATGTATCAGTTTCGGTCCGAATATCGGTCAACCACGACAACCGCCATAAAGTCATCTGAGCCTTCGATGGCGTTGAAGGTTACGAGAGTAACGACATGCGCTATGCCTCTCTCAAAACAGAAACGGTCGCCGACACGCGGAATATGGTCGTACGGCCAAACAACCTCTCGATGCTGATTGTCGGCTCGAAGAAGTGTGATTTTTGGTGTTTTTTTCATAAATAGCGATGTGTGGTCTAACGACCAGCGACCTCGTTAGGCAGTTGGTTTTTCATTTCGTCTTTCATCAACAAGACGCTGGACAGCTTCCTGCCATGGATACTCCATGCGCCCTGCGCCAACGCTGGCGGTGTTGTAATTGCAGGCGCGATTTCGGCACAGGTAATTGTCATACGTTTCAAGGAACCCGGTGGGCTCTGGCGCTGGCTTTTGGCAACGAGGACAGGAGGCCCTCACGTGAACGACCCTTCCCTTCGGAAACGAATAGCGCCAGGTGAAATCGAGTCCGAAGAATGTGTCGCTGCGGTATCGGTACAGGCGCGCATACCAAAGCAAGTGCAGCAAAACCAACGGCAGGAGGAACAATGCTGGCAACACCCATGCTGATACTCGAATGTCTGCTCGCAGCAGAGATAAAAGTCCGTGCGGAGTAGGTTTCGCCGCGACGATGGCTTTCCAGAGAAGGTTTAGCAGTAGTGCCAGAACCGGCAGCACGATAGCCGACGTTAGGACATGTACCAGAATCCCATCTTTGTTGCTGCGAATCCAGCGCAAGCACTTTTTGCCTTCTGCTTGAATTGCTTCAAAGGTGGCCGCTGAGATCGTGGCGCCACCGTCCTTATGTAGAGTCACTTTGGATTCGACTTTGATACTGCGTGGATGATTCATGTTTTCTTCTTCGTGTTCTTTTTCGATTACAACTCACACCAATGTGCGTAAACCGCAAGAACGAAACGCCAAACGCCAAAGCCGTCGTTTTTCAGCCGTGTCGGCTGGGCCGGGCGGGAGCGGATTCCGGCGGGTTTCCGGTTCGGCGGGCGGAAAACCCCATTTCACGAGGAAAACCGCGAGTCTTGGCCCAAGACGGGGCTTCTTTTGGCACTCAGGTCGCACGTTGCTTTCTTGCAAACCTTCTGGCGCGGACGTAACCTTATCCAGTGCCGACGGTGCTGCGCGTCAAATGAAACTGAATAACACTCCGCCACCGGACATAACGACGGTGCAAATCACCGATGAACGGCTGACCTTCGGCTTGGAAGACGGACGGACGGTGAGCGTACCGCTGTCGTTTTATCCCACGTTGCAACTCGCCACACGGCGCGAACGCGCGGACTTTGAGATCACCCACACCTCCGTTTATTGGCCGAAGCTTGATTGCGACATCAGTTCCGACTGCCTGCTGCGCGGCGCCAAGGAAGCCCGCAAATTTGCCGAGCGCGCCTGGCGCAAAAAGGCCAAGCTCGCCGCCGCCTGAATTCAAGAGAGTTGGCCGCGGCTCTGCGTCAAGACTACCCGCGATGGACCAGGGGCACAACCCGGCGCTCCGCCGGACCGGTGTAGTGTGAGAGCGGACGGATGAGGCGGTTGGCGGCCAACTGCTCCATGATGTGCGCCGTCCAGCCCGTGATGCGCGCCATCACGAAGATGGGCGTGAACATGTCAATGTCAATCCCCATCAGGTAGTAGGCGGGGCCGGAGTAGAAGTCAAGGTTGGGATAGATGCCCTTCTCTTTGAGCATGGTTTCGGCGAGGATGTCGCAGATTTCCAGCCATTGCTTCTGGCCGGTGAGGTCGGCCATCTGGCGGGCGTATTTGTGCATCGTCGGACAACGGGAGTCGCCTTTCTTATAGACGCGGTGGCCGAACCCCATGATCTTGCGCTTTTCGCGCAGGGCCGTCAGCATCCAGTCGCGGGCGCGCGCCGGCTCGCCGATTTCGAGCAACATGCGCATGACCTCTTCGTTGGCGCCGCCGTGCAAGGGGCCTTTGAGCGAGCCGATGCCCGCCGTGACGCCGCTATAAATGTCCGACAGCGTCGAAACCACGACCCGGGCCGTGAAGGTGGAGGCGTTGAAACCGTGTTCGGCATAAAGGATAAGTGATACCTCGAACGCGCGGACCACTTCCGATGGCGGCGCCTGCCCGAGGCAGATGTGGAAGAAATTCTGCGCAAAGCTCAGGTCGCTGCGCGGAGGAATAATCTCCAGGCCCTTGCGCACCCGGTAGAAGGAGCCCAACATGATGGGAATCTTCGCCATCATGCTGATCGCGCGGTCCAGGTTGGCGGCGGCGTCCTCTTTGTCCGGGGCCGGGTCTTCCATGCCGAGGAAACTGACCGCCGTGCGGAGCAGGTCCATCGGGTGGGCGGTGCGCGGGGTTTTCTGAATCACTGCCAGCAACTCCTTGCTCAGATGGCGCCGTGAGCGCCCGTCGGCCTGAAAAGCGGCGAGCTGCTGCGCGTTGGGCAGTTCGCCGTGCCACAGCAGCCAGGCGACTTCTTCGAAGCAGCAATGCTCGGCCAGCTCCTGCACCGGATAGCCGAAATAGACGAGCGAGTTGATTTCCGGCATCACCTTGGAGATGCGCGTGGAGTCCACGACCACGCCGTCCAGGCCGCGGTGGATAACGGTTTCGTCAGCCATAATCGTCAGTCAGGGTTTGAAGTTATCTATGTCTTTGTCGAACTGGGCGTATTTCTCGTATTGGATCAGTTCATACAATTCGGCGCGAGTTTGCATTTTGTCAAGCAGGAGGGCTTGCGTGCCTTCGGCTTTCAGGACCGCCAGACCCTGTTCAACGGCTTTCATCGCCAGGCGCAACGAGGTCACCGGATAGATAACCAGGTTCAAGCCGAGGTCCGCCAATTGCCGCGCGGAGAGCAGTTTGGTCTTCCCGAACTCGGTCATGTTCGCCAGCAACGGAACGGCGACGGCCTTGCGGAACTGCTCGAACTCGGACTCGTCGTGCAAGGCTTCCGGGAAAATCATGTCTGCGCCGGCATCCACATACACCTTGGCCCGCTCGATCGCCCCGGCCAATCCTTCGGATTCGCGCGCGTCGGTGCGGGCGATGATGACGAAGTTGGCATCGCGACGCGCGCCGGTGGCGGCGCGGAGTTTCTTTACCATGTCGGCGGCGGGGACGAGCGATTTGTGGTCGAGGTGGCCGCAACGCTTCGGGTTGAGCTGGTCTTCGAAGTGGCAACCGCACAAGCCAAGCTCCTCGAATTCCTGGACGGTGCGCGCGGCGCTCAGGGGTTCGCCAAAACCAGTGTCGGCGTCAATGATGGCGGGCAGGCGGGTGACCCGGGCGATGGCGCGTCCGCGCTGGGCGACCTCGCTGAGGGTGGTGAGGCCGACATCAGGCAGCGCGAGGTCGGCTGACAGGACCGCGCCGGAGATATAAACGCCCTCGAAACCGTGGCGTTCGATCAGCAGCGAGACCAGCGGCGAAAACGCGCCCGGGAATCGAAGCAGTGCGCCCGAGCGCAGGGCGGCGCGGAACTCGGCGCGCTTCCGGGCGGCGGATTTGGCGGCGAATAGCATGTCAGAAAATGCCGCGGTTATCGCGGGTTGCACAAGAAAGTTTCTCCGGCGGCAGCGCCAGGTTGAGCGCGCCAAGTTCGGCGGCGGGGAGTTCGGCCAGGCACTGCGCTGCTTCCAGAAAGCGCTCTGCCTCCAGTGGCAAGAGCAAATGCTCCGTCAAGGTTCGGAACTTGCGGAGGTAGCCGGGCCGCGCGAATGGACGCGCGCCTAGTGGGTGGGCGTTGGCGACGGCGATTTCGTCGGTGAGTCGGCTGCCGTCGGTGAAGGTGATCACCACGCGGCCGCCGAGAGCCTTCTCGCGCGGGTCAGCGGCGTGATAGCGGCGAGTCCATTCAAGGTCTTCTTCGGTGCAGATCTTTTGCCACAGTGCGACGAGCGCGGGGTCGTGTGCCAATTCCGTCGCGTAGCTTTTCACGTGATGCCAGAAGCCGGTGCGCAGTGCGGCGGCAAAGATGTACATCAGGCTATGGTCAAGAGTCTCCCGGCTGGCGTCTGGGTCCAGCTTCTGCGGGTCTCCCGAGCCAGTGCCGATGACGGCGTGCGTGTGATGGCTGGTGTGGATGACAATTTCCCGAATCCGGCTGAGGTCGGGAATCCGGCCTCGCAGCCGGAAGGCGAGATCAATCCACGCCTGGGCCTGGTATTCGGCGGAATGTTCCTTGGTATAGGAATCGAGAATAGCGCGGCAGGGCGCGCCGGGCGCGGGCAACGGAACCTCGTAGGCGGCGCCGGGTCCACCGAGCATCCAGGCGATGACGCTGTCCTCGCCTTCGTAGATTGGGGAGGGGCTTTTCTCGCCGCGCATGGCCCGGTCCACGGCCTCGATGGCGAGCTTGCCGGCGTGGGCCGGTGCGTAGGCCTTCCAGCTTGAGATCTCGCCTTTGCGCGACTGCCGGGTGGTAAAGCTGACATGCACCGCCTGCTGCACGGCTTGATAAATGGTCTCCGTGTCCAGTTGCAGCAGGGCGCCCACGCCGGCCGCGACGGACGGGCCGAGGTGCGCGATGTGATCCTTCTTGTATTGGTGGAGGCAGACGGCGCGGACGAGGTTGATTTGGATTTCGTAAGCGACGGCGATGGCGCAGAGCAATTGCACGCCGGTGCCACCGCATTGCTGGGCGACGGCCAGGAGCGGCGGGATGTTGTCCCCGGGGTGCGAGTAATCCGCCGCAAGGAAAGTGTCGTGCATGTCCAGCTCGCGCACGGCGACCCCGTTGGCCCAAGCGGCCCATTCGGCTTCAAAGCGCCGGTCCGACGGGATGCCGAACAGCGTGGCGCCGCCCGGACGCGGATGGGCCAGCGCCTGGGACCGGGCATTGGCGACGGGCGCGCGCTTGATGGCGGCGAGCGCGACGCCGGCGTTATCAATGATGCGGTTGATCACCATCTCCGTTACCTCCGCGTCGGCAGGAGGCGCGGCGTTCGCGACCTCCGCAATCTTCCACGCAAGCTGCTCCGTTTTCGGCAGGGGGGTCTTCGACGGACAAACTTGAACCCGGTGGATGACCATCACGGATGTGCCGGGATCGGCTTCATTTCGCCCCGGGCGATTTTCTCCTGGTATTCGCTCCAACTCATCTTCGGCTGGCCGCGATCGATTGACACCATCGTGATACACCCGTCCACCGGGCAGACGATCGCGCACAGGTTGCAGCCCACGCAGTCGGCCTCGCGCACTTGGGGGATGGGTTTGCCGGGAACGCGGCCCGGGCCGAGGCCCTGGCCGTTAGGCGGCACCAAGTCGATGCACTGGTGCGCGCCGTCCTCGCAGGCGATGTAGCACAGATTGCAACCGATGCACTGGTCGTAATTGATGCGGGCAATGCGCTTGTAATTCAGGTCCAGCGACTCCCACTTTTTGATGGCAGGCACGGCTTTGCCGACCAAATCCGCGACGCTCTGGAAGCCTTTGGCATCCAGATAATCATTCAACCCGTCCATCATGTCCTCCACGATGCGGAAACCGTAGTGCATAATGGCGGTGCAGACCTGGACGCTGGTCGAGCCGAGGGCGATAAACTCCGCCGCATCGCGCCAGTTGGCGATCCCGCCGATGCCCGAAATCGGCAGGCCCACTTCGGGATCGGCGGCGCAGCTCTGCACCATGTTCAGCGCAATCGGCTTGACCGCCGGGCCACAGTAGCCGCCGTGCGTGCTCAAACCGCCGACTTCTGGTTCCGGAACCAGGCTGTCGAGATTGACCTGCGTGATGCTGTTGAGCGTATTAATCAGTGAGATCGCGTTGGCTCCGCCTTTCCTGGCCGCGCGAGCCGCCTGCGTTATGTCGGTAATGTTGGGCGTCAGCTTCACGACCACCGGAATCGTGGCGACCTCCATTACCCAACTGACGATTCTCTCCGTCACGGCCGGCTGTTGGCCGACGGCGGACCCCATGCCGCGTTCACACATCCCGTGCGGACAACCGAAGTTGAGTTCGACGCCATCGGCCCCGGCGTCCGCGGAACGCTTGACGAATTCATGCCAGCGCTCCCGCGTGTCCACCATCAGCGAGGCGATGATGGGCCGGCCCGGCCAGCGGCGTTTGACGTCGGCAATTTCGCGGAAGTTGGTTTCGGGCGAACGGTCGCTGGTGAGTTCGATATTGTTGAAGCCCGCCATGCGCAGCGTGCCCAGGTTCAGCGCGGAGTAGCGGGAAGACGTATTGACGATGGCGTCGCTGATCGTTTTCCAGACAATCCCGCCCCACCCCGCTTCGAAGGCGCGGTGGGCCTGGTGGGCGGTGTTCGACGGCGGGCCAGAGGCGACCCAGAACGGATTGGGCGACTTGATGCCGGCGAGATTAATGGACAGATCGGCCATAAACTCAGAAGGGGTTAACGGATTGAACTCTTTTGTTTGGCATATTCTTTCTCCAACTCCCGCACGCGAATTGGCCGGTCGAAGCCTGAGCCGACCGGCAGGCCTTTCACCCCGTAACGCGAGGGTTGCATCGGCCCGATCACTTTTTGCCCGGCGAAGGAGGCGTGAATGCCGCGGGCGGCTTTTTTGCCTTCGGCCACGGCGTTGACGACTTCGCGACCGCCGTTGGCGCAGTCGCCCCCGGCGAACACGCGCGGAATGTTCGTCTGCCCGGTGTCCGGGTTGCGCACTACCACGCCGCGTTTATCCAGTTCGAGCGCGGGAAAAAGCCTTTTGAACAGATTCACCTGCTTTTCTTCGCCAATGGCCTTGATGACCATGTCGAAAGGTTCAACGAATTCGGAGCCAGCAAGGGTTTGCAGTTTCCCCTTTGTGCTCGCCGTGCGTCCGAGCTTCAAACCAGTGACATGGCCCCTGCCGTCCGAGAGGATTTCCAGCGGCACCACGTTGAAGAGGAAGCGCGCGCCGTCGGTCTTGGCCAGCTTCTGCTCGAAATCGTAAGCGGGCATCTCTGCCTGGCTGCGACGATAGACGATGACCGCGTCGCGCGCGCCCAGGCGCCGGGCTTGCGTGACGGCATCAATGGCGGTGTTGCCGCCCCCAATGACGGCCACGCGGTCGCCCACCGGCACCTGGTGCAGCGGGTGCGTGTGAATCTGTTCGATGAACTCAAGCGCCTCGACCACTTCCGGCAAATCCTCGCCCGGGACGTTCAGGCGCGCGCCTTTGCCCAGCCCCAGCCCGAGGAAAAGGGCGTCGAATTCCTTTTGAATTTGCTCGACCGGGAGGTCCCGGCCGACTTCAACCCCGCAACGGAACTCGACGCCCAGGCTTTGAATCATGGCCACTTCCGCCAGGCTCACCTCCGGCATCATCTTGTAACAAGCGATGCCGTAGGTGTTGAGTCCGCCGGCATTCGGCTTTTTCTCAAAGACGACGACCTCGTGGCCCAGTTGCGCCAGTTCCGCCGCGCAACCGAGCCCCGCGGGCCCCCCGCCGATGACGGCGACGCGCCGGCCGGATTTCCTGGCCGGCGTTTTCAACACGGGAAGCCGGTTCTGCAACGCGTGGTCAGTGGCATGCCGCTGCAGCCGGCCGATTTTCACCGGGTCGCCTTCCCGGTCAAGCACCACGCAGGCGCCTTCACACAAAACTTCGGTCGGGCAGACGCGGGCGCAACTGCCGCCGAGGATGTTGGCGCTGAGAATCGCGCGGGCGGAGCCAGCGAGGTTTCCCGTCGCGATTTTCCTGATGAACGAAGGGATGTCGATGCCCGTCGGACAGGCCTGGATGCAGGGCGCGTCGAAGCAAAACAAGCAGCGGCCGGCCTCGATAATGGCCTCCTGCGGTGTGTAGCGCGGCGCGATGTCGGCCATGCTGGCCGCGGCCGCTTCTGGTCCCAGCTTCGGGCTGATAGGCATGTTCAAAGGCTGATTAGTGGTTGAAGCTTAAACCAACCTTCGCTAAAATGAAAGCAGCAAGATCAATTTCGACACAATCTTATGCCTAGAATCGTTCGCGGAGGATTAATCCAGGCCACCGTCACCCACGAAGGCACGGCGCCCCTGAACACTATCAAGCAGGCGATGATCGAAAAGCACCTCAAGCTGATCGAGGAAGCGGCGCGCAAAGGCTGCCAGGTCGTCTGCCTGCAGGAGCTTTTTTACGGGCCCTATTTCTGCGCCGAACAAAAAACCCATTGGTACGCCCTGACCGAGCCGGTCCCGGGCGGCCCCACCACGCAGCTCATGTGTGAAACCGCCAAGCGGCTGGGGTTTGTGCTCATCGTGCCGGTCTATGAAGTCGAAGGCACCGGCATTTACTATAACACCGCCGCCGTCATTGACGCCGATGGAAAATACCTCGGCAAGTATCGCAAGAGCCACATTCCCCATTGCGCGCCGGGGTTTTGGGAAAAGTTCTATTTCCGTCCGGGCAATCTAGGCTATCCGGTCTTCGACACTGCGGTGGGCAAGGTGGGGGTTTATATCTGCTACGACCGCCATTTCCCCGAGGGCGCGCGCTGTCTGGGGTTGAATGGGGCAGAAATCGTGTTCAATCCCTCGGCCACGGTGGCCGGCTTGAGCGAATATCTCTGGCGGCTCGAACAGCCCGCCCATGCCGTGGCTAACCAGTACTTTATTGGCGCCATCAATCGCGTCGGCGTCGAAAAACCCTGGGCCATCGGCGAGTTTTACGGCCAGTCCTATTTCTGCGGTCCGCGCGGACAGATGTGCGCCGTGGGCAGCCGCGACCAGGACGAAGTGGTCGTGGCGGACCTGGACCTGGACCAGATCAAGGAAGTGCGCGACGTATGGCAATTCTACCGCGACCGCCGGCCCGAAACTTACGGTGCCATCACCGCACCGTGAAGAGTTTACAGTGAAAACCGCACTGATATCCTCAAGCTTTCTGCCGCAGCAATAACAAAAGCCGACCAACTTCAGCAGCCACGAGACGCGGTTTGCCTAGCCGGAAGCCCCCACCCCGACCCTTTGACGCGCTTTGTGCCCCTGAACCCGGCAGGGACGCGTTCCACTGTCCTGCCCTCACCCGCAAAGAATGGGACGCGGTGGAACGCGTCCCTACCGGGTTCAGGGGGAGGGTGGGCGAAGGCCGGGTGGGGGGAAAATAGCGATTGTCCCCGTAAATTGATATTTTGCGGGTCAGGCGCGAGCGGCGGGCTTGCCTTTGGCGGTGTCGAGGATGCCGGCGGCGATGCTGCTCGGGACCGGCTCGAAGCGGAACGGCTCCATCGAATAAGCGGCCCGGCCTTTGGACAGGGAACGGATTGCCGTCGCGTAGCCGAACATCTCGGCCAGGGGCACTTCGGCGGTCACAATGGTCGAGGCGTCCTTGGCTTCGATGTGGACGATCTTGCCCCGGCGCCGGTTGAGGTCGCCCAGCAAATCGCCCTGGTATTCGTCGGGTGTGGTGACTTCCACCTTCATGATGGGTTCGAGCAGGATGGGGTTGGCCTTCCTGGCGGCTTCTTTGAGGGCGAATATGCCGGCCATCTTGAAGGCCAGTTCGCTGGAGTCCACTTCGTGGAAGGTGCCGTCCACGATGGCGACCTTCACGTCCACCACCGGATAGCCCGCCAGCACGCCGCCTTTGATGGCCTCCTCGACCCCGTCAATGACCGCCGGGATGTATTCCTTGGGAATGGCGCCGCCGACGATCTTGTTCTCAATCTCGACGCCTTTGCCGCGCGCATTGGGCGCCAGGGTGACGCAAGCGTGGCCGTATTGGCCGCGCCCGCCGGACTGGCGAATGAACTTGCCTTCGCCGTCGGCGGCTTTGGTGACGGTCTCGCGATAGGCGATCTGCGGCGCGCCCGCGTTGGCGCCCACCCTGAACTCGCGGAACAGACGGTCGCGGATGATTTCCAGATGCAGTTCGCCCATGCCGGCGATGATAAGCTGGCCGGTTTCCTCGTTGGTGAAGCAGCGGAAGGTCGGGTCCTCTTCCGCCAGGCGCTGGAGGCCCTCGCCCATCTTTTCCCGGTCGGCCTTGGTCTTAGGCTCGACGGCCATCGAGATGACCGGCTCCGGGAAGGTCGGCGGCTCGAGCATGACCTCGAAGTCCTCGTCGCAAAGGGTGTCGCCGGTGGTGATGTTCTTCAAGCCGACCAGCGCGGCGATGTCGCCGGAAAAAGTCGTATCCACGTCAATGCGCTTGTCGGCCTGGATCATCAGGACGCGGCTCACGCGCTCGCGCTTGCGCGTGCGCGGATTGTAGATCATGTCGCCTTTGCTCAGGCGGCCACTATAGACCCGGAAGAACACGAGCTTGCCGACGTAGGGGTCGGTCCAGAGCTTGAAGGCCAGGGAACAGAACTTGCCGCTGTCATCGGAGTGGACTTCGACCTTGGTTTCCGTGTCCGGCGCGACGCCGACGGCGGGCGGGACATCGAGCGGGGAGGGGAGATAATCTACGACGGCATCAATGAGCGGCTGCACGCCGCGCTTCTTGAAGGCCGAGCCGCACAGCACGGGGACCAGCTCGAGCTTGCAGGTCAAACGCCGGATGGCCGCCTTCAGGAACTCCGGGGTGATCGGTTTGTTCTCGATGACCAGCTCGGCAATCTTGTCGTCCTTGTTGGAGACCGCATCAATCAGTTCCGCCAGGGCCGCTTTGGCCGGGTCTTTCAGGTCGGCCGGGATGTCCGTGATTTGGTATTTAAGACCGAAGTCATCGTTCGGATCATAGACAATGGCCTTTTGGTTGACGACATCAATGACGCCGCTGAAGTAATCCTCTTTGCCGAGGGGCAGGAAAACCGGGTAAGCGTAGGCGCCGAGTTTCTTGCGCATGTCGTTGAGCGCATTCTCGAAGTTGGCCCCGGTGCGGTCCATCTTGTTGACGAAGGCGATGCGGGGGACTTTGTATTTGGTCGCCTGCCGCCAGACCGTTTCGGATTGCGGCTGCACGCCGGCCACGCCGCAGAACACCGCCACCGCGCCGTCCAGCACGCGCATGGAACGCTCGACTTCGGCGGTAAAGTCCACGTGCCCGGGGGTGTCAATGATGTTGATGCGGTGCGGCACGCCGAGGAAGGCCTTGAAGGTGGAGTCGTCCTTCTGGGTCCAGTAGCAGGTCGTCGCCGCGGAGGTGATCGTAATGCCGCGTTCACGCTCCTGCTCCATCCAGTCGGTGACGGTGTTGCCGTCATCCACGTCGCCCATCTTGTGAATCAGCCCGGTGTAAAAGAGGATGCGCTCGGTCGTGGTGGTCTTGCCGGCGTCAATATGCGCGGCGATGCCGATGTTGCGCGTGCGCTCCATCGGATACTGCCGCTGGGGCACGTGCGCCCCTTTGGCCTTCGCCGATTTCTTTGTTTCCAATACTGTTTCCATCCGGATGTCTCGGGTCAAAATGAAACGCCCCGGGTCGCTGCGGCCTGCGGGGCGTTTGGCTAAAAGTGATTACCAGCGGAAGTGGGCAAAGGCCTTGTTGGCCTGCGCCATCTTGTGCACCTCGTCGCGTTTGCGGATCGCATTGCCCTGGCCCTGATAGGCTTCCAGAATCTCCGCCGCCAGCGCTTCCTTCATCGGGATGCCCTTGCGCCCATCGGCAAAATCCACGAGCCAGCGGAGCGCCAGCGAGAACTGGCGGTCGGCGGGCACTTCCAGGGGCACCTGATAGGTGGCGCCGCCCACGCGCCGGGCCTTGACTTCCAGGCGGGGCTTGGCGTTATCAACCGCCCGCTGCAAGACTTCCAGGGGGTTGGTCGCCGGGTTCTTGGCAATAAGCTGATCGAAGGCGCCATAGACAATCCGCTGCGCCACACTCTTCTTGCCACGTTCCATGACCGTGTTCACCAGGCGCGTCACCAACGTGCTGTTGAATTTGGCGTCTTTGATGATGGGCCGACTGACTGCTCGACGACGTCGCGACATGTGTTCGTTAAAGCGTTAAATGAGTTAAATGGTTAAGGGGTTAAGCCCGTTACGCGGCTGGCGCAGGAACCGGCGCGGCGGGGGCAGCGGCGGGGGCAGCGGCAGGGGCGGCGGGCCGGGGGGCGCCTTCCTTCGGCCGCTTCACGCCGTACTTCGAGCGACTGACGCGGCGTTTCTCCACGCCGGCGGCGTCCAGCGTCCCGCGCACGATGTGGTAGCGGACGCCCGGCAAATCCTTCACGCGACCGCCGCGCACCAGCACGATCGAGTGTTCCTGCAAATTGTGACCCTCATCCGGGATGTAGGCAATGACTTCATGCCCGTTGGTGAGGCGCACTTTCGCCACCTTCCGCATCGCCGAATTCGGTTTCTTGGGCGTGCGCGTCATCACCTGGATGCAGACGCCCCGGCGAAAGGGCGAATTCTCCAAAGCAGGCGACTTGGACTTGTGCTTCAGTTTGCGTCGGCCCTTGCGGACCAATTGATTAATTGTCGGCATTCGCTTTCAAGTTCCCCTGCCCTGCCCTGGGGCGACGGCGCCGCCAGGTCTCCGGGCAAACGGAGCGCGGAATATACCAAACGGACTTTCAGTTGCAACACCTATTTCCCAGGCAGGGTCCGGCTTTACCGGATGCCCCCTGGCGCAGTTACTCTGGAGGCGGGTCAGGCCAGCAGCGGATTCTCGCCGGCGGTCAGGGCCTTCGGCGCCTCGGCTTCCTCTTCGCTGATTTCCACCAGCGGCTTGAGCCGCGCCCGGCGGTGATGGTCGAAGCCGGTGCCCGCCGGGATGATGTGGCCCATGATGACGTTTTCCTTGAAGCCGCGCAGGTAATCGACGCGGGCGCGGGTCGCCGCCTCGGTAAGGACGCGCGTGGTATCCTGGAAGGACGCGGCGCTGAGGAAGCTCTCGGTTTCCAGCGAGGCCTTGGTGATGCCGAGCAGCACCGGCTGGGCCTCGGCGGGTTTGCCGCCCATCTTCTCGACCCGCGAGTTCTCTTCCTCGAAATCGAGCTTGTCCACCTGCTCGCCCCAGAGGAATCCGGTGTCGCCCGGTTCGGTGATGCGCACCTTGCGCAGCATCTGGCGGACAATGGTCTCGACGTGCTTATCGTTGATGGTGACGCCTTGCAGCCGATAGACTTCCTGCACTTCGTTGACGAGGTGCTCCTGAAGTTCCTGCGGGCCGCAGATGTCCAGGATTTCGTGCGGGTCAATCGGGCCTTCGGTGAGTTGCTGGCCTTTCTTGACGTAATCGCCCTTGAAGACGATGACGTGCTTGCCGATGGCGATGAGGTGCTCCTCTTCGACCTGGGTCTGCTGGTCTTTGATGAGGATGCAGCGCTTGCCGCGCACGCTGGCGCCGAAATCCACGATGCCCTCGATCTTGGAAATCTCGGCCGCGTCTTTCGGGCGGCGGGCCTCGAACAGCTCGGCTACGCGCGGCAGACCGCCCGTGATGTCCTTGGTTTTCGAGGTCTTGCGCGGCGTCTTCGCCATCAGGGTGCCGGCGACAATCTTGTCGCCTTGGGCGACGACGATGTGCGCGCCGGAAGGAATGGGGTAGTTGGCGATGGGCTCGCCTCGGTCGTCACCGATGATGATTTGCGGGTGCAAATCTTCCTTATGCTCGATGATGACCATGGCTTCCTGGCCGGTGGTTTCGTCCGTTTCCTGCTTCATGGTGACGCCCTCGATGATGTCGAGGAACTTCACCTTGCCGGCCTTCTCGGAGAGGATCGGCACGTTGTAGGGGTCCCACTGGACGAAGGTCTCGCCCTTCTTGACCTTGGCGCCGTCCTTGACGGAGATGACCGCCCCAATGACAACGAGGTGCTGCTCCAGCTCGCGTCCGTCGTCGCCGAGGATGGAGACGGTGCCGTTCTTATTGAGGACGATGTTGTTGCCGTCGTCCAGGGTGACCAGGCGCAAGTCGTTGTAGCGCATGGCGCCATCGTGCTTGGCCTTGATCTGGGGCACCTTGAAGACCTGGGAAGCGGTGCCGCCGATATGGAACGTGCGCATGGTGAGCTGCGTGCCCGGCTCGCCGATGGATTGCGCGGCGATGATGCCGGTGGCTTCGCCCAGTTTCACCCGGGCGCCCGTAGCCAGGTTGCGCCCATAGCAATAGACGCACACGCCATGCTTGCTTTCGCACGTCAGCACCGAGCGGATTTTCACCTTCTCGACCCCGGAAGCGTCGATCAGCCGGGCCTTGACTTCATCAATTTCCTCGTTCGCCTTGACGAGCAGTTCTTTCGGCTTCTGCGGATTGGGGATGTCATCGCAAGAGAACCGGCCCACGAGGCGTTCGCCGAGCTTGACGACCTCATCTTCACCTTCGTAAATGGCTTGGACCCAGATGCCGTTGGTGGTGCCGCAATCCTCCTCGCGAATAATCACGTCCTGGGCCACATCGACCAGCTTGCGGGTCATGTAACCGGAGTCGGCGGTTTTGAGGGCGGTATCGGCCAGACCCTTGCGGGCGCCGTGGGTCGAAATGAAGTACTCGAGCACCGTGAGGCCCTCGCGGAAGTTCGAGAGAATCGGCTTCTCGATGATGTCACCGGACGGTTTAGCCATGAGGCCGCGCACGCCGGCGAGCTGCCGGACCTGCTGCCGGTTGCCGCGCGCGCCGGAATCGACCATGAGCGAGACGGGGTTGTACTCCTTCTTGCCATGGTTATGGTCGAGCGTCTTCAACATGACGTTGGCAATCTGGTCGGTGCAGTGCGTCCAAATGTCGATGATCTTGTTGTAGCGTTCGCCCGGGGTGATGACCCCCTTGCGATACTGCTTCTCGACTTCCTTGATTTGCTTCTGCGCGGCGTCAATTTCCTGATCTTTTTCTTTGGGAATGATCATGTCATCAATGCCAATGGACACGCCAGCCCGCGTGGCCTCGCGGAAGCCCAGCTCCTTCAGCTTGTCGAGCATGGCCACCGTCTTGTCGTGGCCGCAAATCTTGTAACACTTCCAGATGAGGTCGCCCAACTCGGTCTTTTTGAACGACTTGTTGGGGAAGCCCAGTTCCTCGGGCCAGATTTCGCTGAAGAAGACGCGGCCCACCGTGGTCTCAATAACCTTCTTGTTGGGATCGCCGAACTCGGTCTTTTTGCCGAAATCGGGATTCGCCAGGCGAATCCGCTCGTGGGTCGTCACCGCGCCGTCATTAAAGGCGAACACGACTTCGGTCTTCGAGCCGAGCAGTTTCAACTGCTTCGGGTCGGCCGGCGGCGGCGTCCGCGGCTCAGCCGTCAGATAGAAGCAGCCCAGCGTAATGTCTTGCGTCGGCGTGATAATCGGCCGGCCGCTGGATGGGCTGAAAATGTTATTGGGCGCCATCATAAGCAGGCGCGCCTCTAACTGCGCTTCGACCGACAGCGGCACGTGGACCGCCATCTGGTCGCCGTCGAAGTCGGCGTTGTAGGCGGTGCAGACCAGCGGATGGATGCGAATGGCCTCGCCCTCGATGAGCAGCGGCTCAAAGGCCTGGACCGACAAGCGGTGCAAGGTGGGCGCGCGGTTGAGCAGCACGGGATGGCCGCGGGTGACTTCTTCGAGAATGTCCCAGACCTCGGTGGTCTGGCGCTCGATCAGCTTCTTGGCCGAACGTACGGTGTGGACGTAACCCATTTCCTTGAGACGGCGGATGATGAACGGCTCGAACAAAACGAGCGCCATCTTCTTGGGCAAACCGCATTGGTGCAGCTTGAGCTCGGGGCCGATGACGATGACTGAACGGCCAGAGTAATCCACGCGCTTGCCCAGCAGGTTCTGGCGGAAGCGCCCGCTCTTGCCCTTGAGCATGTCGCTGAGCGACTTCAAGGCGCGGTTGCCCGCCCCGGTCACCGCGCGGCCGTGACGGCCATTGTCGAACAGCGCATCAACGGCTTCCTGCAACATGCGCTTTTCGTTGCGGATGATGACCTCCGGCGTCTTGAGCTGAAGCAGGTTTTTCAGCCGGTTGTTGCGGTTGATGACGCGGCGATAGAGATCGTTGAGATCGGAGGTGGCAAAGCGGCCGCCTTCCAGCGGCACCAGCGGGCGGAGGTCCGGCGGAATGACCGGCAGCACCGTGAGGATCATCCATTCCGGACGGCTCTTGGAGGATTGCAGTCCCTGGAGCAGCTTGATCCGTTTGGCGATCTTCTTGCGGATTTGCTTGCTCTTGGTCTCGGTCATGGCCGTCTGCAGGTGGTCGATTTGCTTGCCGAGGTCCACTTTTGTCAGCGCGTCGCGCACGGCTTCGGCGCCCATTTTGGCGAGAAATGCGTCAGGGCCGTAGGTTTCCCGGGCTTCGCGATATTCGTGCTCGCTCAAGAGTTGATTCTGCTTGAGCGGCGTCGAGCCGGGGTCGATGACCATGTAGTCTTCGTAATAAACGACCCGTTCGAGATTGCGGGCGGTTATGTCGAGCACCAGGCCAATGCGGGAAGGCATGCACTTGAAGAACCAGATATGGCAGACCGGCACGGCCAGCTCGATGTGCCCCATGCGCTCGCGGCGGACGCGGGCCAGCGTCACTTCCACTCCGCAGCGGTCGCAAATGACCCCGCGATGCTTAATGCGCTTGAACTTGCCGCAGGAGCATTCCCAATCCTTGACCGGGCCGAAAATGCGTTCGCAAAACAAGCCGCCTTTTTCCGGCTTAAAGGTGCGGTAATTGATGGTCTCCGGGTTCTTGACTTCCCCTTTGGACCAGGACCGGATGGCATCGGGCGATGCCACGCCGATTGCGACGTACTCCACCTGGTTGACCTTTTCCAAACCGAGCAGCTCTCGGGCGCTTTCTTTAGTGCTAATCATACGATCAGAAAATGGGATGATGGATTATTGGAATAATGGATTGGTTAGACAGCGGTTAGGGCCTGAATGGGCACGGCCGGCTGGTCCACCGGATTGGAGTAACCCACCTTCACGTCGAGTCCCAGCGATTGCATTTCTTTTACGAGCACGTTGAACGACTCCGGAATGCCGGCCTCCAAGCTGTTGTCGCCTTTGACAATGCTCTCGTATATCCGGGTGCGCCCCTGGACGTCGTCGGATTTGACCGTCAACAATTCCTGGAGCGTGTAGGCGGCCCCGTAGGCTTCCATGGCCCAGACCTCCATTTCGCCGAAGCGCTGGCCGCCGTATTGCGCCTTGCCGCCCAGCGGCTGCTGGGTGACCAGGGAATACGGGCCGACCGCCCGGGCATGAATCTTGTCCGCCACGAGGTGGCCGAGTTTCATCATGTAAATGGACCCGACCACGATTTCCTGATCGAACGGCTCGCCCGTGCGGCCGTCGATGAGCTGGGTCTTGCCGTGCTCCGGCAACTTGGCTTCCTTCAGGTAACCACGAATGTCCTTTTCCTTGATGCCGTCGAATACCGGGGTGGCGAACTTCAGGCCCAGCAGTTTCGCCGCCCAGCCCAAGTGCGTTTCCAACACCTGGCCGACGTTCATGCGCGACGGCACGCCCAGCGGATTCAGCACAATGTCAACCGCTGTTCCGTCCGCCAGGAAAGGCATGTCCTCATCCGCCACAATCTTGGCGACGACGCCCTTGTTGCCGTGGCGCCCGGCCATTTTGTCGCCGACCGACAGCTTGCGCTTCGAGGCAATATAGACTTTGACCGACTTGATGACGCCGCTATCGGCGCCTTCGCCGGATTCGGCGCGCTCGAGTTCTTCGTCGTACTGCATTTGCAGATCGTCGAACTTCTTTTTGAAGCTGCCGATGATCTCGTTGATCTTGTTGCGAATCGGCGACGGGTCGATTTCGATGCGGTCGTAAACCTGCGCCAGCTTGCGCAAGAGCGTCTTGGTGATCTTGCGGTTGGCGGGAATGATGATTTCGCCGGTCTCGCTGTTGACCACGTCGAGCGGAATCTTCTCGCCCAGCAGAATATTGCTGAGCGCTTCGGTGAGCTGCTCGCGCAATTCGTCGATCTTCTTCTTGTATTCCTCTTCGACCTCTTTGGCGTGCCGCTTCTCCTCGCTGGCGGAGGTCTTGGCATCCCGATCCGACTCCTTCTTGGCCGACACCTTCACATCCATCACGATGCCGTAGGTGCCAGACGGGACCTTCAGGGATGTGTCTTTCACGTCGGCAGCCTTTTCGCCGAAGATCGCGCGCAGCAAACGTTCTTCCGGCGCAAGTTCTGTTTCGCTCTTGGGCGTAATCTTGCCGACCAGGATGTCGCCCGGCTTCACCTCCGCCCCGACGCGAATCACGCCGTCGGGTCCAAGGTTCCTGAGCGCCTCATCGCCCAGATTTGGAATATCACGTGTGATCTCTTCCGGGCCGAGCTTGGTGTCGCGGGCTCCAACCTCGAACTCATCGATGTGAATGGAGGTGAAGACGTCTTCCTTGACGATGCGCTCGCTGACGAGGATGGCGTCTTCGAAGTTGTAACCGTTCCACGGCATGAAGGCCACGAGCACGTTGCGGCCCAGCGCCAATTCACCGCCCTGGGTGCAGGGTCCATCGGCAATGACCTGGCCCTTCTTGACCGACTCGCCCTTCTTGACGACGATTTTCTGGTTGATACAGGTGGCGGCGTTGGAACGCATGAACTTCCGGACCTGGTAAACGTGAATGCCCTTCTCGGGATCGTGTTTAATCTTCTTCTTGCCCTCGGGCAGTTTGCCGTCCTCGGTAATGATGATCTGATTGCCGGTGAGGGAAGCCACTTTGCCGGATTCGTCGGAGACGATGACCGCACGCGAGTCACGGGCGACGCGCTCCTCGAGACCGGTGGCGACCAGCGGCGCTTCGGTGACCAGCAGCGGCACCGCCTGGCGCTGCATGTTGGAACCCATCAACGCGCGGTTCGCGTCGTCGTGCTCCAGGAACGGGATCAAGCTGGCCGCGACGGAGACCAGTTGCTTGGGCGAGACATCCATGTAATCGACCCGGGCCGGCTCGACATCGATGTAATCACGTTTGCCTCCCCCCCGGCAAACAACACGGTCGGTCGTGAACTTGCCCTTGTCATCAATCGGCGAGTTCGCCTGGGCAATGACGAACGCTTCCTCGCGATCAGCGGTAAGGTAATCGAGATGCCCGGTCACGCGGCCGTTTTCGGCTTTGCGATACGGCGTTTCCAGGAAACCAAAATCGTTGATGCGGGCGAACGTCGCCAGCGACGCGATCAAACCGATGTTAGGACCTTCCGGCGTTTCCACCGGACAGATACGGCCATAGTGCGAATTATGCACGTCGCGGACCTCAAACCCGGCACGATCGCGCGAAAGCCCGCCTGGCCCCAGGGCAGACAGCCGGCGCTTATGCGTCAACTCCGCCAGCGGGTTGATTTGATCCATGAACTGTGAAAGCTGGCTGCGGCCAAAGAAATCGCGGATGACCGCCGACAGGGCTTTAGGGTTGATGAGCTTCTGCGGGGACATCGATTCGACGCCTTGATCGAACAGGGTCATGCGCTCCTTGACGAGGCGTTCCGTGCGGGCCAGGCCGACTCGGCACTGGTTGGCGAGCAATTCGCCCACGGTCCGCACCCGCCGGCTGCCCAAGTGGTCGATGTCATCCAAAGTGCCTTCGCCCTTCTTGAGGCGCAGCAGATATTTCGTGGCTGCTACCAGATCGGCTTTGGTCAGGATGCGGGAGTCCCCACCCTTGATGCCCAGCTTCTGGTTGATCTTGTAACGGCCAACGCGGCCCAAATCGTACCGCTTGGGATCGAAAAACAACCGCTTGATCAGCGCGCGTGCATTGGCCGCTGTGGGAGGATCGCCCGGGCGCAGCCGGCGATAGATGTCCTTGAGCGCCTCTTCCTCGTTCTTGGCGGGATCCTTCTTCATGCATTTGATGATGATCCCGTCGTCCAGGGTTGTATCAACCACCTTAATTTTGCTAACGCCCAGTTCGGCGATCTGCTTGACCACCGCCTTGGATAATGGCTCGAACGCACGCGCGACCACGAGACCCTTTTCCTGGTCAACTGCGTCCTCGATCAGCACTTTGTTCGGCAGGTCCTCGCGCTTTTCCGCCTCTTTGACGCTGAATTCCTCGACCTCGTAAAACAGCCTCAGGATTTCCTCATCCGTGCCTCGGTTCTTATCCTGGCTGTCCTTGCCCTTGCTGTCGCTCTCCAAAAAGGCGAGCGCACGGAACAACGTCGTCGTCAGGAACTTCCGCCGGCGCTTCTTCCGGTCCAAATACACGTACAGCAGATCGCTGGTATCGAACTGCGCTTCGTACCACGAACCGCGGTCCGGAATGATGCGAAACGAATGCAGCGTCTTGCCATTGGGATGCTGCGTCGCCTCGAAGGCCAGCCCGGGCGAGCGGTGCAACTGGCTAACGATAACGCGCTCGGCGCCGTTGATGACGAAGGTGCCCTGCGGGGTCATGAGCGGCAATTCGCCCATGAACACTTTTTCCTCTTTGGTCGCCTTCTCCTCCTTGAGCAGGAAGGTGACATAGAGCGGCGCGCCGTAGGTCAGCCCCTCGCGCAAGCACGCTAGCCAATCCACTTTCGGCTCTCCGATTTCGTATGAGTGGAAATCGAGCACGCATTTCCCGTCGTAGCTCTCGATGGGGAAGACCTCGGTGAAAACGGCCTGCAGCCCCAGGTTTTTCCGCTTGGAGGGGGACGTTTCGGCCTGAAGGAAATCCATGTACGAATTGGTTTGCAATTCGATCAGGTTGGGCGGAGCGATGATTTCTTTAATTTTACCGAAGTTAATCCGTTCAGTTGCTCGCGTTGGCATTTGGGCCTTTAATAAATGGCTGGCCACAGGGCCAGACCGTTGGTTACTGCTAAACGACACAAGGCAAGGACGCTGCGTTCAAGCGCGAACTTGCCGAAACTCAAACCACCCCTGGTGGCGTCGCTGATGTTTTGTTTTCTAATCTAGAACTTTCGTTGTTCTGCTTAAGGCGAATCAGGGGCGGCGGGCATGGGCCGCCGCCCGATAGAGAAAGCCTCTCACTTTACTTCGACCTTGGCGCCGGCATCTTCAAGTTTCTTTTTTGCGGCGTCGGCCTCGGCCTTATTGGCCCCTTCGAGCACCGGCTTGGGCGCGCCTTCCACCAGGGCTTTGGCTTCCGCCAGGCCCAAGCCAGCTTTAACCTCGCGCACCGCCTTGATCACGGCAATTTTCTTGTCAGCCGGCACGGAGGCCAGGATGATGTCGAACTGTGTCTTGGCTTCGGCGGCCGGCGCGGCTGCGCCAGCTCCCGGAGCGGCCGCGGCAACCGCAACCGGCGCGGCGGCTGACACACCCCATTTGGATTCAAGTTCCTTCACCAGCTCGGCGATTTCAATCACCGTCGCATTACTCAGGTCTTCTACGATTTTTGCTTTGTCTAGAGCCATTGTTACCTTTCATTTCGTCTCGTCGTCGCCCACGGCCATGGACGGATTAAGTTCGCTGCCTGCCAACCGACGATTTACGTTGTTGTTTGTTTGCTTCCACCCCCGTCGGCTTAGAACGGGGATGAAATCGGTTTAAACTTAGCTCGCCGCAGGCTTCGGCGCTTCGGCCTGTTTATCGGCGCGGGCTTGCAGTACGCGCGCCATCTGGCCGGCCGGTGTATGCAACAGCCGCACCAACTTGGACGCCGGGGCGCTGAACAAACCCAGCAGTTTGGCGCGCAACACTTCCATCGAGGGCAAGTCCGCCAGCATCATGATCTCCGGCTGTTCGAGCCGTTGGTTGTTCAGATAGCCGAAATGCACTTTCAGGCGGTCCAGCTCCGTGCCGAACGTTTTGACGACCTTCGCCGCGGTGGATATGTCGCGCTGGCCGGTAACGACCGCGAGTTGTCCGCCCAGCGTGCCGTTCAAATCGCCCACGCCGGCTTCTTTGGCAGCGATGCGGAACACCGAGTTTTTGACTATGTGAATCTCCGCGCCGGCTTTGTTGAGGCGCTTGCGCAGCTCGGTCAGTTGGCCAACCTTCAGGCCCTTGTAATTCACCACGATGAAGAACGGCGAGGCGTTCAGGCGGGCCAGATATTCTTTCGTCAGGCTTTGCTTTTCGGGACGCATGTTCGTCTAATTCGTTAAAGAGTTAAAACCATGAAGCGCTCAAGCCGCGAATTCCTTCAGGTCCACCCGCACGGGTGGGCTCATCGTCGCCGAGAGCGTGCAGCTTTGAAGATAGGCCCCTTTCACGCTATGCGGTCGCGCCTTGGCAACTGCGTCGATGACCGCGCGGGCGTTTTCTTCAATTTGGGTCGCGGTGAAGGCGACCTTGCCAACCGGCACGTGGACATTGCCCGCCTTGTCGATCTTGAACTCGACGCGTCCGGCTTTAACTTCTTTCACGGCGCGCGCAGTGTCATCGGTCACTGTGCCGGTTTTGGGATTGGGCATGAGCCCACGCGGACCGAGCACCTTGCCGAGTTTGCGGACCTCGCCCATGGCCTCGGGTGTGGCGATGGCGACGTCGAAATCAGCCCAGCCCTCCTGGCATTTCTTGATCATGTCGTCAAAGCCCACATATTCGGCACCGGCGGTCTTGGCAGCCTCGGCGGCTGGACCGCTCTTGGCGAAGACCAGCACGCGAACGGTCTTGCCACTGCCGTGCGGCAAGGGAACCGTGCCGCGCACCATTTGGTCGGATTGCTTGGGGTCAACCCCCAGGCGGAAAGCGAGATCCACGGTCTCGTTGAATTTCGCTTTAGGGAATTTAGTTAAGACTTCGACGGCGGCCTTCAGCGGGTAGGCTTTCTCGCCGTCCACCAGTTCGAGCGCTTTCTTGTAACGTTTACTAGGCATTTGGTTTGGTTGCGGTGCAGACGAGCTTCCGCTCTCCCGCGGTTATTTTGACTTTCGAGCTTCCGGATGATGCTTCAGCCGACGACCTCGATGCCCATGCTGCGGGCTGTGCCGGCCACGACACGAAACGCCGCTTCTTCGGACGTCGCGTTCAAATCCTTCATCTTGATCTTTACGATATCCAGAACCTGCTTGCGCGTCACCTTGCCGACTTTTTCCTTGTTCGGCTCCTTGGAGCCCGCGGTAATGCCGGCCGCTTTCTTGAGCAGGATCGACGCTGGCGGCGATTTGGTAATGAACGCGAATGACTTGTCCTGATAAACGGTGATGACCACCGGAATGATCATGCCGGGCTGGTCTTTGGTCTTGGCGTTGAACTCTTTACAGAACGCCATGATGTTCACGCCGTGCTGGCCCAGCGCCGGCCCGACGGGCGGCGCTGGATTGGCCTGCCCCGCAGGGATCTGCAATTTAATTAATCCAGTGATTCTCTTTGCCATAAAATCGTGAAACGTGAGACGTGAAACGTGAATGGTGAAGCGGCTCTTAAAGCTTCACGTTTCACGTTTCACTCATCACTGCTACCCTTTTTCCACCTGCCAGTATTCCAACTCGACGGGCGTATTGCGTCCAAAAATGTTGACCGTCACTTTCAGCTTGCCCCGCTCCGGCTCGACTTCCTCGATCACGCCGCTGAAGTTGAGAAAAGGGCCGTTGTTGATTTTCACCGTTTCCCCGACTTCGAAGCTGACCTTCGGCTTCTCGTGCTCTTCCGACGCCGAAATCTGGTTCTTGATCGCCTCGACTTCCTCGGCGGGGGTTGGCGTGGGCGGCTCGCCGCCTACGAAGCCGATGACCCCCTGAGTTTCCTGAATAAAATACCACGGCTTCTCGATAATGCGGTTGTTCTCATCCAGCAGCGCCATGTCAATAAAGACATAGCCCGGCCAGAGTTTGCGGGTCGAAACCGTCTTCTTCTGGTTCCGCACTTCCACCACCTTCTCCATCGGTACCAGGACCTCTTTAATGAAATCGCCCATTTCTTCGGCCTTGATGCGCTTTTCGATGCTCTCTTTGACCTTTTGTTCCTGGCCCGAAAGGGTATGGATGACAAACCACTGGCTTCGCATGATGCTAGAGTTTGAAGAACATGAATAACCGGAAGAACACCTGGTCAACCAGCACGATAAAGCCCCCCAGCAAGATGATGGAAATGGTGATCACCACCGTCTGGCCCTTCAACTCGGCCCAGTTCGGCCAAGTGCATTTGCGCAATTCTTCCCGCGTCTGCTGCACATAACTCGTCAATTGCAGCAGGTACCCTTTGCGCCAACAGATGGCGAAAAGGGTGCCGACGACTGCGGCCCAAATCCCAATTTTTATAAGGTCATTCACAATAAAATTCAGTTTGGCGGAGAGGGAGGGATTCGAACCCCCGTCGGCGGTTAAGCCGAAGCGGTTTTCAAGACCGCCGCGATAGACCACTCTGCCACCTCTCCGGCTTTGGCCGTTTGGCAGGGCGGGAGGGACTCGAACCCCCAACCGACGGTTTTGGAGACCGCTACTCTACCAATTGAGCTACCGCCCTACGGCCATCAAGTGTTGCTTTTGTTTCACCAGACAAAAAAACGAGGCGGGCACTGCCCCCGCGCTCCCGGCATTCTCCAAAGCCCGGCTATTCGATCACCTCGGTCACCCGCCCCGCGCCGATGGTGCGGCCGCCTTCGCGGATAGCGAACCGCTGGCCTCTCTCCATCGCCACCGGGGCGATGACTTTCACCTCGACGGAAACATTGTCGCCCGGCATCACCATTTCGACTCCCTGCGGGAGGGTAACGGTGCCGGTCACGTCCGTGGTGCGGAAGTAGAATTGCGGACGGTAATTGGTGAAAAACGGCGTGTGCCGGCCGCCTTCGTCCTTCGACAGAACATACACCTCCGCTTTGAAATGCGTGTGTGGCGTGATGGTCCCGGGCTTGGCCAGAACCATTCCGCGCTCCACTTCGTCCTTCTTGGTGCCGCGCAGCAACACGCCCACGTTGTCGCCGGCATTCGCCGAATCGAGCAGCTTGCGGAACATTTCAATGTCCGTCGCCACCGTCTTGCGGGTCTCTTTCAGCCCGACGATTTCAACGTCGTCCATGCGCTTGAGCTGACCGCGTTCCACACGACCGGTCACTACGGTGCCGCGGCCTTCAATGTTGAACACGTCCTCAATGCACATCAAAAACGGCTTGTCCACCTCGCGCGTCGGGAGCGGGATAAACGCATCAATCGCTTCCATCAATGCCTGGATGGACTTCTCGGCTTCGGGATCTCCGGCCATGGCCTTCTTGGAACTGCCGCGGATGACGGGGGTTTTGTCGCCGGGGAACTCATACTTGTTCAGGAGGTCGCGGACTTCCATTTCCACCAACTCCAGCAATTCCGGATCGTCCACCAGATCGACCTTGTTCAAAAAGACCACGATGGCGGGCACGCCGACCTGGCGAGCCAGCAGCACATGCTCCTTGGTCTGAGGCATGGGCCCTTCCGAGGCATCGACCACCAAAATCGCGCCGTCCATCTGCGCCGCCCCGGTAATCATGTTCTTGATGAAGTCGGCATGGCCCGGGCAGTCGATGTGGGCGTAGTGCCGTTTGTCGCTCTGATATTCGACGTGCGAAACCGCGATGGTCAGCGTCTTGGTTTCGTCACGCACCGTGCCGCCTTTGGTGATTTGCGCATAGGAAACAGGCGTAGCCAGCCCCTTTTTGGCCTGCGTTTGCACAATTGCGGCAGTCAGCGTGGACTTGCCGTGGTCAATGTGTCCAATCGTGCCGACGTTGACGTGCGGTTTCGTTCGTTGAAATTGCTCTTTTGCCATTGCTATCTCCTGCTGATGTTGTTGTCTCTGTGTTTGTGCTTTTTACACGATTTGTTTTCGCGCATTTACATGTTTATATGCAATTCTGTGCTGTCTTACGCAATCTGACGCATTACTGGAGCCCATGATCAGGATTGAACTGATGACCTCGTCCTTACCAAGGACGCGCTCTACCAACTGAGCTACATGGGCGCCGGCCAAGTCTAATGCTTCATCCTGATACCAAAAAGCGACAAAAACCCCTCGCCCCTGCCTTCCCACTTAAAAAAGGCCAGGAACTGCTGGTTTTCGACTTTCTACGGCCCAATGACTGCGAGAAATTACGAGACTGGCCCGACCATGTCAATGGGTTTCAAACATTTTTTTGATGTTTTTTGGGGGGGCGGGGGGAACCCTGCCCGGACCGGCCCACCCCCCCAGACCGGAAGTGCACTCGTCACCGCCGCAGGAAGGGAGCGGCGGGGGGCTTTCGGTCGCTCCGAAGATGAACTTTGGGGCCAGGAAGACCAACCTCGCTTCGTGCGACTGCCCGCTTGAATAGGCTGCAACCCCACATCGTCTGCTTACCAGTTCAAGTCCAAATGAAACTTCTGAGGCTGTTTATATTGTTTTTCCTGCTGCCCGTCGGCGCGCAATCGGAGGAGATCTACCATATCCGCCGCCTTTCCGAGCGTGAGCTGACGCGGGCTTATACGAGCCTCATGTCGGATGCCTGCCGCCACGCGGACAAAGTGTGGCAGGATTCGTCAGCCGACCCCCGCGCCGGGTACTGGGGCTCGGGCCGAAGCGACCAGATGAACGAGGGCATTCGTGCCATCTCGGGCATGGTGCTGACCTGCGGCGCGCTTTTGAAATACTCCGACACCCTGAGCGATTCCGAACGCCGTCATTACTTGAGCCAGGCGACCCGGGCGATTCGCTACGCGGTCTCCTCCCACCTGACCGGGACGCAGAAGTGTACCGACGGCAAGCCCTGGGGCGGCAGTTGGCAATCGGCCATGTGGACCGGCACGCTGGCCTTCGGAGCAGGGCTTATCTGGGACGATCTGGATTCCGAGTTGCGGCAGGGCGTCGAGCGCGTCGTCGCGTCCGAGGCGGACCGCTTTCTCAAAGACAAGCCGCCCGTGGGACGTTGGGGCGATACCAAAGCGGAGGAGAATGGCTGGGACATGACTTGTCTTGCGGTCGCGGCGAGCATGTTTCCGGCTCATCCCCACGCCGCCGCCTGGAACGAAAAGGGCATCGAATACATGATCAATACGCTTTCGGTCCCGGCGGACGCGCTGGACAAGACGCTGGTGGATGGCCGCCCGGTAAGCGAGTGGTTCGTCGGAGAGAACCTCAATCCCGATTTCACGCTGGAAAATCACTACTTCTTCCATCCCTCCTACATGGCGTGCAGTTCATATTTTCTGACCCAAGCCGAGATGTATTATACCTACGCGGGACGGCCAGTTCCCCAGGCCGCGACCCACCACCTGATGGATACCTGGAAAATGTTCCAGACGATCATCCTTCCCTGCGGCGAGTCTGCCTACCCCCAGGGCATGGACTGGGAACTGCACGGCCTGAGCTTCATCAATCTTTATGCCTCCCTCGCCAGCCGCCACCACGACGCCTTGGCCGCCCGCCTGGAGGATAACTGCCTGCAATATGTGCGGGCGTGGCAGACGATGTGCCACGGGGACCTGGCGGTTCCCGGCTCCCGCCTCGGATTCACCCGGCACGCCATCTGCGTCGAGCAAGCCGCCTACGCCTATCTGTCGCACAAGGTCTTCGGCCCGCCAGCCAAAGAGATCACCGCCCGCAAAGCCGTCTCCCAACTCCAGGGCACCTGGGCCCATGAATTCGTGGAGTTCATCGCCCATCGCACCGAAAGCAAGTTCGCGTCCTTCTCCTGGAAGAACCGGATCATGGGCCTGTTGATCCCCATCGGGCAGGGGCACGACGACAACCCTCATGTTACCGTCCCCATCACCAGCGGCTTTGTCGGCTCGTTCGACCTCACACCAAAGCCGAAGAAACCTGCCGGGCCGAAGACCATTGAGCATGTGTGGAGCGAGGCGCCAAACGGGTTCGAGACCACTGGCTCGCTCCTGCTTAACGGCGGGTTATTGAAGCAGACGATACGGATGACCTCGGTCGGCAAACAGACAGTCGTTTATCAGGACCGCGTCACCGCGCTGTCCGATGTCTCCCTGTCGCGCGAACTGGGCGTGCCGGTCGGCATCGAGAATGACGAGGTGACCGGCGGCAAACGAGTCGTGTATGATCGCGACGGCAAGACCACTTTCGATTGGAAGACGCCCCGAAAACCGCTTGCTCTGTCCGGCTCGTGGGCCAACGTGGATGGCCGGCTGGGCGTAGTGATGGCGGTCGGCTCCGGCCTCAGTTACCACCAGGCCAAGGGCTATGATCCGCACATGGCGGTGTGTCCCGACATTCTCTACGGCTCGTTCTCGGACCGTGCGCAGCACTTCAAGGCGGGCGACCAGGTGGCTCAGCGCATCGTGCTGTTCTTTGTCGAGGTCACGCCGAAAACCACTTCAACCCTGTCGCGGTCTTTCAGCATCGCGGAAAGATCGGGCACCCAAGTGCTCTATTTCAAACTGCCGGACGGCGGAGAGGCCGAAGTGCCCTTGCTGAGCGCCAGCAAAGAAACGCCTTCCATATCATCGGACCAGACTGGGCGGCCATAGCGCCCCGCCTGGCGCGGCAGGGCAATGCCATCGTTCATCGTGCTAATGCGCGGCAAATCTTGGAGTTGGAGCCTGCCCCAAAGCCCGTAGCACGCCGACATCATCGTGTTCTGAATCCGCGGAGTTCGGTGCAATCGACCAACCGGTCGAGTGTTTTTGGAGTGAAGACCTTCCCCCGGGTGGCAAGCAGCAGCTTCTTCATGTCCTCCTTCCGGACACCGAATCCCCTCCCGGCGATGCAGGCGACGACCTCGAACTTCTGCTGGCCGCGCGGCTGGCCCGCGATGCTCAGCGAATGCAGGTGCTGAATCCGCGTGACCTTGTCTCTAGCGGTCCCGTCGTCCTCTGTCAGCTTTGCCTCAATTACAATCTTTGGATTGAACTCGCTGGGAATCATGAAGTCGGGTGCTTGGTCGAAGCCCGGGAACCTTTCAGCGCGCCTGGTCTTCCGAAAACTGATTCCGGCTTTCGCGAGTTGCTCTTCGATGGCGTTTTCCAATCCGTCGCCCACAAGCTCGCTGACCGAATCGCGGTGCCCGGCGAACGGGCGGCCGAGAAATCGCTCGTACAGCACCATCGCGTAGGGCGCGCCGATAGCCGCCATGTTTCGCAGAGCGGCAAGACCACCAACAGTGTCGGCCTTCTGGAGACGGTGAACCTGGGTAGCCTCAAGCTTGGGGCACCCTTGCTCTAACAAATTGCACGCCGTTGTGACCATCGCCTCGATTCGCTTCATCATTTCAGGGCGTGGGTGGAGCGGTGAGAGCGGGGATACGCGGACTTTGCGGTCGAGTGTCCGAACGAAACCTTGGTTCAACTTGGGACCATAACGTTGTGCCGCGAGATAAGCCCACTCAGGAGGTGAAAATCCGAGCATTGCCCGCAAAACGACTAACGCGATGGGCACCTCAAGCACTGCTTTCAAGACCTCAGGTTTTGGCAGCACCGCGAATCCGCGTGTCACCTTCTTCAGCGCCTCATAGCCGCTCTCGAAGATGGCGTAATCCACAAAACCATCGCCTTTGGGTAGGGTAAGGAACTCGGAAGCCAGGCTGGAGAACACCGCGGAAACAAAAGCCTCTGGCGCCGCCTCGATTTCCTTAAACGTTGCTTCAAAAGGATACTTCATCTTCTCGCTTATGAGTTTCTCTGAATGCGCTTTCGGGCGCCCAGCTTTGTTCTCGCTGTGCTCGTGAAAATGCTCCGCCGAGAGCGGCCAAAACTGCGCTGATTCCACCAAAGGCCCTGAACCAGCCGCTGATTTCATTCATCCGCTCCTTGACGGGCCGTTTGCTATTCCAACTCTTACGCAAATTCCAAATCGCCAGCCGAGTCAAATGGCCGAAGCAAATGCACCGGATGTCCCCCTGCGTTGCGGTAAGCCCGCCCTCGGCCAACAATTCAACGTCTCGTCGGACAACCTCCGCTACACCTGTCGCGTCCTCAGCCAACCAACGCCGCGGAAAGCTCCCGGTTGAGCGACAGACCATGATCGTGTCCACGATAGACGAGCCAGTGCCATTGATATGGATGGAAGCACCCATCTCTGCCGGGCAAGGTAATGAGGCCGAGCAGACCAGTTCGGCATCCAGGATCGCGACGGCCAGTGGAATGTAGGCATCAAGTTGATTATGGTGGTAGGTAAAGGCCAGCGGATGTCCCGGCTTCAGTCTCCCTGCTGCGAGTCGGAGCGTTCTCGAAATGCCCTCCGTGAAATGGTCAAGCCCCCGCCCCATGTTGGCATTGCCCGTCAGCTCGTTTTGATGCCGTGTGCTCGGTTTCCGAAACTCGGGCGTCGAGTTCCCCAGCAGCTTCCGCAGCCAGACGTAGCAAAAGTCCATCAGTTCGGCGTATTGGACGTTGCCGAAGTAGGGCGGGTCGGTAAAGACGGCGTCAAACTTCTCCCCGCCGAGCTTTGCTGATGACGAGTCATCACACAGCAGTTGAATTTCCCGTTGCTCAGGCGAGTGCGCACCGCTGCGAAATGAGCCAATCCACTCTCCCTTAACTGGCACTTCCACCTTGCGCGAGCCTTCGTGCCGGATTTCGAAAGGCTGTGCACAGTAGCGTTTCGCCTTGGCGAACTTCTCCACCATGTTCAGCCAGCCCCCGCTGCCCACCGGCGTACCCTTGCGGCCCATGATCCCGAGCAGGTTCGACTCGCACTGAATTAGCCCCACCGGGAAACCATGCATTGAGAATACATCAAGCGACTTGAGCGCCATCGTGTCGTAGCGACAGAGCATGTTCTGGTAGCGAAGGAGGTCTGACAAATTAGTGGCAAGCGCCTCGCGGATGCGCACATCCTTCACGGCGGCAATCCACCGGCAACTCAGTTCCAGCCCGAGCAACTGCCGCGCGTTGAATAGTTCACGATAGTGATGGTAGCCCCATCGGTGCAGGCGTTCCGTTTCATCGCCCTTGGGAATTGCGTCGTCCGGGATGAACCTCTCACGCATTTTCCGCAACTGCTCGGCGGCTTCCTCGAACCTCGCCAAGTCTGCTGCTGCAACGTTCTTGAACAGGCGCCCTGTGCGACCGCCTGACTGCGCCCCGCATGTCTCGCAGTGGTATTCGATCGCGTAGAGCCGATGCTTTGGCACTGCGCCGTTCGGATAGGCCACCGGGCTATCGCAGTGCTGGCACTTCGTTTTGTTACGGCTAGCAACATGCTCCAGCGGCAATGCCCGATGGCAATGCGGACAAGGGCCGGGCTGCTTCCGGTCTTCCGTCTCGAACAGCTCCCCGCAGTGCCCGCAAACGAACACGTTTGCCGGATGCCGCACGTCTTCCGAGAGCAGGAAGTTTGGAAACAAGTCTGTGCTCCTGCCGCATGAGCCGCAATGAGCCGTCTTCACCCAAAGGAAATACTTCACGCGCGCGTCGCGTTTACCGCAGCGGTCGCAAGACGTGCGATACAGGTGGCCGATTTCGGCCTCCAGATGCGCCCGCAACTGCGTTGCCGTCTTCAAGTAAGCCTCCACATCCAGGTCCAGCAGTTCTTGCCGGACGATCCACCAGGCCATCGGATTGATGTCAGCGCCCGTGACCGAGCAGCCGACACGATTGGCCTCCATCATTGTCGTGCCACCGCCCATGAAGGGATCAAACACCCGGACGTCGGGCAAATGATGGGCTTCGTAGTAGTTCTCGGGCACAGGCCGCCCCGAGAACTCCGACAGAATCAGCGCTCGAAATAGCGTGCCCGGCCTCCGCGCGAACCATTTGTGGACCGCGATGACCGGCCGGTAGTTCTGCTGAATCTGCTTTTCCCGCAGAGCCAACGCGGCCACGAACGGCACGTTGAAATGGCGCTCGATCATTGCGCTAGTGCTTCAAACTCCGGCGTCAACTGCGCTCACGCCTTGCTTGGCGCCGCGCTCGAGAACGTCTTCGACAACTTTCACGGAGCCAGAGTGCGCTCCCCTCGCGCCGATAGCCAGAACAAATCCCCGCAACCACTCGCGTTCAACACCGTCAAAAGAGGGTGCAGGTCCGCGCCGGGCAGACGGTGTGGGCGGTGTGAGACCCCAGCGGGGCCAGGCGGCATCGAGCAGTTGGCCGGTGTGCTGCCCCGGTGGCACCAGAGCAGCACCGGAGCACCACCACAGTAGTGCTTCCGTGGTTGCAGAGTAGTTGGAAGGAAGTTGCAAGCCTGTTGCAAGCTTGTTTGAAGCTCCCCCCTTCTTTCTCCCGCCCTGCCCCGGGCCAAGCACCCAAAGGTTCAGGGGGCGCTCGCCCTCTCGTCCTTCTCTTTCTGCCGCGCGGTCCCCAGGCGGGGCACCAGTGCGGTCCAGCCGCCGGGCGGCGGAGTGTCCCAAAATACCGGGCTATAACATACACAGAGTGCAAGGGTTGTCAAGCAGGGATTTGAGGGCCGTTAACAAAGCAGTGGTTTTGGAGCACCGGGCGGGGACGCCCGGTGAGCCCGCAGGCGGGACGCCTACGGTACTTTGTCACTGGCCCTGAGGAGTTTCAAGCCGGCGACCCGCACTGGTGCCGTGGCGGCACTCTTCCGGCTTGCCAACGGCGCGTTGCTCTTTCAATCTTGCCCCATGCAATCACATGAACTTTTGCGCGAAGTCTTCCAGAAGTGCAGCCCCAAGCAGGTGTCGGCCGACCTTGGGCTTTCGCTCTCGATGATTTACAAGTGGGCGGAGCCGGGCGATGCGGCCGCCGGCAGCGGCAGCACCAACCCCCTGGACCGCATTGACGCGCTCATCCGGTCCACCAACGACCCCCGCCTCGTCCAATGGATTTGCCAGCGGGCCGGCGGGTTCTTCATCCGGAACCCCAAAACCACCAGCTCGCATCCGCACTACCTGATCCCCGCCACCAATGAGATCGTGCAGGAATTTGCGGATTTGCTGGCTGTGGTGGCCGCGGCGGCCCACGACAATCAAATCACACAAAAGGAGTCGCAGGAGATTCGCGCGCGGTGGGAGGAATTGAAATCGGTGACCGAGACCTTCGTGGTCTGCTGCGAGGAAGGGGACTTCAGGACGTTGAAAGAGAAACATGGAGGAGGGGCGAGGGCCGAAGTCCGAAATCCGAAATCCGAAATCCGAAGTCCGAACGGGGAGGGCAAGAGTGGAAACGGGCTGCCCAATGAGGGCGCGTCCCCGGCAAGGCCCCGGGCTTGAAGCGATGCGAATTTGCCTCCTGCTTACCCTGCTCTGTTTTTCGCCGCTGGTGTCGCTCAAGGCTGCTGAGGTCATCGAGGCCGACCTGTGCGTCTATGGCGCCACGGCGGGCGGGGTGGCCGCAGCGGTGCAGGCGGCGCGCATGGGCAGGACCGCCGTTATCGCCGAGTTCGGCAGCCACGTGGGCGGGGTGACTTCCGGCGGACTCGGCGCGACGGACATCGGCAACAAGGCGGCCATCGGCGGCATCGCCCGCGAGTTCTATCATCGCATCGCACTGCATTATGCGGACAACAATGCGTGGCGGTTCGAGCAGCGCGAAGAGTATTTCGCGAAGCGCGGCGGGCGCTCGACGGTCCGCGAGCTGAGTTCCCCGGAGGCCACCCTATGGACCTTCGAGCCGCACGTGGCCGAGGACGTCTTCTTCCAGATGCTCAACGAAGCCAAGGTGGCCGTCTATTTCCAGCAGCGTCTGGCTTCCGTGAAGAAAGAGGCCGGGCGCATCAGGGAGATCGCAATGGAGAACGGCAAGGTCTATCGCGCCCGGATGTTCATTGATGCCACCTACGAAGGGGACTTAATGGCCAAAGCGGGGGTTAGCTACACCGTCGGGCGCGAGGGGAATACGAATTATAACGAGACGCTCAACGGGATTCGGGCCGAAACACCCAAGCATGAATTCGCGGTTGCGGTCGATCCCTATCTGAAGCCCGGCGACCCGGACAGCGGGTTGTTGCCGTTCATTCAGTCCGGTGATGGCGGCACCCCCGGGGAGGGCGACTCGCGCGTCCAGGCTTACAACTTCCGCCTTTGCTATACGCAGGACCCGGCCAACCGCCTGCCGCACAGAAAACCCGCGAAGTATGATCCGGCCAAATACGAACTTCTCGCCCGCTACCTCGAAGCGCTGGTTGCCACCGGACACAAGCCCGAACTGAAAGCCTTCTGGGACCCGATCTGGATGCCCAATCACAAGACCGACATCAATAACAACGGCGGCTTCTCCACCGATTTCATCGGCGCGAATTACGCCTACCCGGAGGCCGACTATGCCACGCGCGCGCAGATTTGGCAGGCGCACGAGGACTATATTCGCGGCTTCGTCTATTTCCTCGCCACCAGCCCGCGCGTGCCGGAGAACCTGCGCGCCGAGATGCGGACGTGGGGGCCGGCCAGGGATGAGTTCATGGACACCGGCCACTGGCCGCATCAACTCTACGTGCGCGAGGCCCGCCGCATGGTGTCGGACTACGTCATGACCGAGCACAACTGTCGCGGGCAGCAAACAGCCGAAGACGCCGTGGGGCTGGCCGCCTACACGATGGACTCGCACAACTGCCAGCGCGTTGTGAAAAGCGGCCACGTGGAAAACGAGGGGGACGTGCAGGTTGGAGGATTCCCGCCCTACCCGATCTCGTATCGCTCGATTGTGCCGAAGGCCGGCGAGTGCGAAAACCTGCTGGTCCCGATTTGCCTCTCCGCGACGCACATTGCCTACGGGTCGATTCGCATGGAGCCGGTGTTTATGATTCTGGGGCAATCCGCGGCCACGGCAGGCGCGCTGGCCCTGGACGGCAAGTCCTCGGTGCAGAAACTTCCCTATGAAACCCTTCGCGCTCGTTTGCTGGCGGATAAGCAGATTCTGCAGTGGAAAGCACGGGCGTCGGCAACCACCGGCAAGGCCGCACCGGTGAAACGCTGAGCTGCAACCACGGATGGACACAGCGCGGAGATTAAGATTAGGATTAAGATTAGGAGGAACAAATGAATCTGGGTTCATCTGTGGTTCTCTTTGGCTTTCGGGGACTTACTCCTTGCTGACCAGACGATAGCCGACGCCGGGTTCAGTGATCAGCAGGTCAGGCTGCGCGGGGTTCGCTTCCAGTTTCTCGCGCAGGTGCGCCAGATAAACGCGCAGGTAGTGGGTTTGTTCGACATAGTTCGGCCCCCAGACCTCGCGGAGTATCTGGTGGTGCGTGAGCACTTTCCCGGCGTGGTGGACGAACAGGCGCAGGAGCGAATACTCCGTGGCGGTCAGCTTTACCTCTTTGCCCTTCAGCTTCACGACACGGGCCGCCAAATCCACCTCCAATTGGCCGGAGCGGAAGACCGTGGTTTCCGATGAGGGCGCGGCATGACGTTGAGCGACGCGCAGGCGCGCCAGCAACTCGCCGGAGCTGAAAGGTTTGGTGACGTAATCATCCGCGCCGTTGTCGAGCGCGGCGATCTTGTCCTCTTCGCGGTCGCGCACCGACAGCACGACGACCGGCACGCGGCTCCACTCGCGCAACCGCTTGAGCACGGCGACTCCCTCCATATCCGGCAGACCTAGATCGAGAATCACCACGTCCGGCGGGTGTTGCGCGGCCTCGGCAATCCCTTCCTTGCCGGTCGCGGCTTCGGAAACGCGGTAGCCATTCGCTTCCAGGCATACGCGCAACAGGCGCCGTATCTGCAACTCATCGTCAATGACCAGGGCCGTGGATTTGAGGGGAGAGGTGGTCATGCAGGTTGATGGTAGGGAGAGTTGATGGTTGAAAGGAAGAGAGGAGGAAGCTCGAGGTGCAGCATGCTTTTCGTATCGTTCATACGCTCGCCTCCGCTGCGACTGAGGGAGGTTTAGCGAGGGGCAATCGGACCGTGAAGACGGCTCCGCCGCTGGGGCGGTTCTCGGCCTTGACCTGCCCGCCTTGCGCTTCGACGAATCCTTTGACGATCGCCAGGCCAAGGCCGGTGCCGCCCGCCGGCGCCGCCGGGGCGCGATAGAACTTATCGAAGATAAGGGGAAGCGCGTCCGGCGGAAGACCGGGGCCGTTGTCCGCTACGCTCAATGCCAGCGTGTCCGCCTCGATGGCGGCGTTGACTTGCACCGCCGTGCCCGGGCGCGTATGGACGGCGGCGTTCAACAGCAGATTCGTGAGGACCTGTTGCATCAGCACGAAATCCATGCGGACGAGCGGCAGTCCTGTGGCCATCCCGACGGTTACCTTGTGCTGCGCCAAGTCTTTCCCGATGTCCTTCAGCGTCACCTGGACCAGGTCCGCCACATCGCACCAATCGAGGTTCGCTTTGACGTGCCCGGATTCAAGGCGCGTCATGCTGAGCAGGTTGCCGACCAGGCGATTCAGCCGCCGAGCGGCCTCTTGGATTTCGCCGACCATCGTTTGCTCAAAGTCCCCGGCTCCGCCATGCCGCGCCTCACTCAAGCTGCTGGCGGCGCTGGTAATCGCGGCGATGGGGGTCCGGATTTCGTGGGAGATGGAGTTGAGGAGAGTCTTGCTGAGGCGCTCGGATTCGGCGACCAGCTTGGCCTGTTGCTCGGCGTCGCGCAGGCGCTGCCGGTCGAGCACGAGGGCGATTTGACGGACGAAGGCGTCGAGCAGGTCGCGCTGGTCGGCGCGGAGCAGCGCGGGGTCGCGGAAGCGCAAGCTGAGCACGCCCACCGCCCGGTCGCCCGCCAACAACGGCAAATGTAATCCCTCAGCGGACGGCAGCGTGTCGGTGCCCCGGCCAGCCGGCTGGCGATGGAGGAAAGCCCAGGAAGCGACGCTTTGCTCCTTTTCGGGCATGGCCCAGGTGCTGGCGAAATAAGGTGTGAGGGGAGCGCTTTGGGTTTCCGCCGGCAACGAGAGGGCCGCCTCGGCCTGGGTGGCTTTGCCCACCTCGCGGATGATAATCGCCAGGAGGTCCGCGAAGTCGGAAGCCTGGGCCAGTTCGCGCGTCAGCAGGTAGAGCGCGGTGGCGCGCTGTTCGCGGCGGCGCTCCGCGGCTTGCTGCGCGCGCAGGCGAGCGGCCAGGTGCCCCATCGCCAGCGCCACCACAAAATAGGTGCAGAAGAGCATCACGTCGGTGATGCCGGTGATGCGAAACGTGAATATCGGCGGCACAAAGAAGAAGTTCCACAGTAGCGCGGTCAGCGTCGCCGCGGCCAGGGTCGGGCCGCGCCCGACGAACATGGCCAGCACAACGACACTGAGCAGGTAGATCAGCGCCAGCGATTGGTAGCCCAGCCACTGCTGCAGAATGGCGTTCAGGCCGGTAGCGCCGGCGACGAAGCCGAGCGCCACGCCGTACCCGCGCGCGACACCGGCGTTGAAGCGCGGTGTGGCGAGGCGTCGCAGCAGGGGCGCCTCCCTTTCGGCGCGCACGGCGTGGATGTCAATGTGGCCGCTTTCGCGAATCAACTGGTTGAGCAGCGAGCCGCCGCGCAGGAGGTCGAGCGCCCGCCAGCCCACGGGTTTGCCAACGACAAGCTGGGTGGCGTTCTGTTCCCGCGCCACCCGCAACAGGCCGCGCGCCACGTCGTCGTCGGTGGTGGTGACGACTTGCGCGCCCAGTTCCCGGGCCAGGGCCAAGTGGCGCGAGAGGCGCGCCTGTTCGTCGGGATTGAGCGGTTGCGGCAGTTCCACATAGACGGCCAGCCAGGGAGCCTGGAGTTCGCCGGCGAGGCGGCGCGTCCAGCGCACCAGAGCCGCCGAGGTGGGGCTGGCGCTCACGGCGACCAGCAACCGCTGCCCGGATTTCCAGGGGTCGGCGATGCCCTGGGCCTGCCGGTAGGCAAGCACATCCTGTCCGACCTGCTCGGCAGCGAAACGCAACGCGAGTTCCCGCAACGCCGAGAGGTTGCCGGGACGGAAGAAATGTCCCTGCGCCGCGCGCGCGGATTCGGGCAGATAGACCTTGCCCGCGGCGAGACGGGCGCGCAGTTCTTCGGGGGGCAGGTCCACCAGTTCAAAGTCCGCGCCGTCCAGGGCGGTGTCGGGCAGCGTCTCGCGAATCGTGACGCCGGTAATCTGATGCACGGCCTCAGCGCGGCTTTCGACGTGCTGAACGTTCAAGGTGGTAAAAACATCAATGCCGGCGTCCAGCAGTTCAAGCACGTCTTGGTAGCGCTTGGGGTGGCGCGAACCGGGGGCATTGGTATGGGCGAACTCGTCCACCAGGGCAAGCTGGGGACGGCGTGCCAGCACGGCGTCCAGGTCCATCTCCGTAAGCGTGACGCCGCGATACTCGTTAGTAAGGCGCGGGATGACCAGCAGGCCCTCGGTCAGCGCGTCGGTTTCCTTGCGCCCGTGGGTCTCGACGTAACCGATGATGACGTCGCGTCCGGCGGCCAGCTCCCGGCGGGCGGCTTCGAGCATGGCGTAGGTCTTGCCGACGCCCGGGGCCATGCCGAAGAAGACCTTCAGCTTGCCGCGCTTCTTGCGGGCATCCTCTTTCTGGATGGCCGCCAGCAGGGCGTCGGGGTTGGGCCGGGTCTCGTCGCTCACGGTTTGACTATAGCGGGTCCCCGGGAAAGGAAAAGCCCATTACGCGCCCAGTCCACAACCAATTCCGTCCTTGACGGAAATCCACGGACCGGTTTTCATAAACTCATGGCAGGCACAACGCCTGGGAAACTCCTGTTGCAACAATAACAGTTAACGGACCGACGCCCAGAACAATCCTATGAACACAGATCTTCTCCGTAAGCACATCAAGAACTACCTCGCCAAGCTCACCGCCAGTCCCAAAAAGTTCGACGAGGACATCAAGGAGCGCCAGGAGCGCGCCGCCTACTACAAGTCCTGGACGACGGACAAACTCCGCAAAATGACCAAGGATGACCTGGCAGAGTACCTTTCCAAACTCTGGGCCATGCGGATTTGGGGCAATAAGCAATACGTCGTTGACCAGATCGTTGACGACAACGGCCTCCCGGCCCTCCTGGGAAACATTGCCGACCTCGTCTGGTCCAACCAGTCAATCGAGAACCGCTGGGACTCCTTCCGCAAAAACGTCAAGGGAATCGGCCCCGCGATGATGAGCGAGATTCTCTGCCACGCGCACCCTGAAGAGTACATGCTCTGGAACCGCCGCGCCTACGTCGCCCTCAATTACCTCGGCGTTCCGGACCTCCCCCGCTACAATTACCAATTCACTGGCAAGAAGTACGCGCAACTTTGCGCCACCGCCGAAGAAATCGCGCAGGAAATGCGTGCGCTCGGTTCCAAAGATACGAACCTTCTGATCGTCGACTACTTCATTTGGGACGAGCTCCAAGTCGCCGACACGCTCGAAGGCATCTTCAAACCCCAGCCAGCCCCGCCGCCCGTCGAGAAGGTGGACGACAAAACCTCCACCTTCATCCACGATGAGGTTCGGGACGCCATTGTGGCAATCGGCAACATGCTCAACCTGCAAGCCGAAAAGGAAAAAAAGGTGTCCACTGGTGCCGTCGTGGATGCCGTATGGGAGGCCACCATCGGCAACATGGGCCGCGTCATATATGTGTTTGAAGTCCAAACCAAAGGCTCCATCGACAGTTTGATGATGAATTTCATCAGGGCAGTCACCAACCCAGCGGTGCAACGTTTGGTCGCCGTATCTGACCCGCCTCAACTTGCCAAGATCCAAGCTGAAGCGGCGGCTGTTCCGCAGCTTAAGGACAAGCTTACGTACTGGAATTATGCCGAGGTCCTCGCAGTTCACACGGCTCTCGAATCGGTTACTGACGCCATCAACAGCCTCGGCCTCGTCCCCCAAGGATTCTAGCCGCCAGAAGCCTCCTAGCCGTAATGCAAACGTGCGCGGTCCCTGCCCAACTGCCATCCGTTCCGCTCAGGATAGGAATCGGACGTCAATGGCAGGTGGCTCCCATCGCTGACCTGCGTTATTGTCCCTTTCAACGCAACGCCTTGCTTCCAATATCGCGCCTGAACTGGGCGCCCTCGAAGCGGATGGTTTCCACGGCGGCATAAGCGGCATCGCGCGCGCTTTTCAAGTCCCCCGCCCAGGCCGTCACCCCGAACACCCGGCCACCGCTGGTGACTATTTGGTCTCCGGCGCTGGCTGTGCCGGCGTGAAAGACTTTCGTGTTCGGCAACCGCGCCGCTTCGTCCAGTCCCCGGATCGGTTTGCCCTTAGCGTAACTGCCCGGATAGCCCGCTGAGGCCATCACCACGCACACCGAAGGCATCGGGTTCCATTTCAATTCCGCCTTCCCGAGGGTCCCGTCTATGCTCGCGGCCAGCAGTTCAACGAGGTCGTTTTCCAGGCGGGTCAGATAGACCTGCGTTTCCGGGTCGCCGAAGCGGGCATTGAACTCGAGCACCTTCGGACCGGATTGCGTTAGCATCACACCCGGATACAGGATGCCATGGAAATCAATGCCCTCGGCGACGCAACCGCGGAGCCAGGGATTCAGAATGCTGTCGCCGACGGCGGCCAGTTCCGCCTCGCTCAGGAACGGCGTCGGCGAATAGACCCCCATGCCGCCGGTATTCAACCCGCGGTCACCGTCCAGCGCCCGCTTGTGGTCCTGGGCTGCCGGGAAGAGCTTCGCCGTCTTGCCATCGCACAGGGCGTGGAGAGAGATTTCCATGCCGTCGAGCAGCTCCTGGATGACGATGTTGGCACCCGCGCCGCCAAAGGCTCTTTTGACCAGCACCGCCTCGATGGCGTGGTCGGCTTGGGCCATATCGCGGCAAATCAAAACGCCTTTGCCGAGCGCGAGGCCGTCGGCCTTGACGGCGCAACGTCCGCCGAGCGAGGCGGCGAAGCGCGAGGCGGCGGCGAAATCGGCGAAGGCGCCCGCGCGCGCGGTCGGGATGCCGTATTGCTCCATGAAGCGCTGGGAGAAGACCTTGGAAGCTTCAAATTGCGCGGCTTTCTGGTTCGGGCCCCAAATGCGCCGTCCGTCTTTCTGCCACAAATCCACAATGCCGAGCGCCAACGGATTGTCCGGCCCGACGACGGTAAGGTCGGCGTGGCGCTCCTGCGCGAAAGCGCGGAGGCCCGGCAAGTCTTCGGCGCCGAGGTTGGCACATTCGACGGGCGCGCCGTTTTTCGCGAGGCGTTCCCGGGCGATGCCGGCATTGCCCGGCGCGCACCAGATCCGGGTGACGTGGGGCGACTGGGCCAGTTTCCAGACCAGCGCGTGCTCGCGTCCGCCGGAGCCGATCACCAGAATCTTCATGCGCGCGATTGAATCAGGTATTGCCACGAGGGCAAAAGTTATTTACACATTTTCCTGCTCGACTTTTGCCGGCATTGCTGTAAATGGAACTGCGTTTAACAAAGATTCATATCAAAGAACTATGAAAAATGGATTAAAGATGGTTTTGGCGGTTGGGTTCGGGATTGCTCTGCTGCAAGTCAACGCGGCGGCTCAGGACAAGCCGGCCTCAACAAATACGGCGACCAATGCGCCGAAGCTCTCCCCGGCCGAGCAGAAGCAGAACATGAGCTACAGCATCGGCATGAGCATCGGCAATAGCATCAAGGGCGGCGGCGTCGAACTGGATGTGGACACACTTGCCGGCGCGATGAAGGACGTGCTGGCGGGCCGCGAGCTGAAGTTGACGGAGCAGCAGGCGCGGGAGGCCATGATGGCCTATCAGCAGGAAGCCCGAGCCAAGCATGAAGAGATGCAGAAACAGGCCGCGGACAAGAACCGGAAGGAAGGCGCAGCCTTCCTGGCCGAGAACAAGACCAAGCCCGGGGTCAAGACCCTCGACGTTAAGCTGCCGGATGGGACGACGGCGGAAATGCAATACAAGGTCGTCACCGAAGGCACGGGCGCCATCCCCAAGAGCAACGACACCGTCACCGTCAATTACCGCGGCACGTTCATCAACGGCAAGGAGTTCGACAGCTCGGCCAAGCATGGGAGTCAGCCGGCCAAGTTTCAGGTCAACCGCGTGGTCCGTGGCTGGACCGAGGCGCTGGAAATGATGAAGGCCGGCTCGAAATGGGAACTCTATCTGCCCTCGACTCTGGCTTACGGCGAGCGAGGCTCCCGGCCAAACATTGAACCCGGCGCAACCCTGATTTTCGAGATGGAACTGGTCAGCACGGAAAGCCCGCCGCCGCCGGCGCCGCCGCCGCCGCCCGCTCAGCCCCTTACCAGCGACATCATCCGGGTGCCCTCAGCCGAAGAGCTCAAGAAGGGCGCCAAGATTGAGGTCATCAAACCCGAGGACCTGGAGAAGCTGACGAACGCCGCCGCCCAAAAGGCGGAGAAGAAATAGCAGGCCCTCAAACCAACCTCGCCACTCCCCTGCCCTGCACCACCTGGCCGATCAGCCAGGCTTGGTGCTTTTGCGCACGGATGCACTTCAGGACATCCCCGGCTTTGTCTGCCGCCACGATGACGACCATGCCGATGCCCATGTTGAAGACTTGATACAACTCATCTTCCGGCACGCCGCCTTTGGCCCGGATGAGTTCAAAGATCGGCAGCACTTCCCAGGTTCCTTTGCGGATGATGACGTCGCAGCCTTTGGGCAGCACCCGCGGAATGTTATCCACGAACCCGCCCCCGGTAATGTGGGCCAGGCCTTTGATAGTGGGGCAGGCGTCCCGCCTGCCCGGTCTGGCTTTGTTGGCAGGCGGGAGGTCTGCCCCGCTAATAACCGGGTTGAACTTCTTGAACAGGTTCTGAATCAGGGGGCCGTAGCTCACATGCACCTTGAGCAACTCATTCCCGATCGTGTTGCCCAGTTCCGGCACCCGACTGGCCGGCTTAAGCCCCATCTGATCGAAGAAGATATTCCGCGCCAGCGAGTAACCGTTGGTGTGCAACCCGCTGGAAGCCAGGCCGATTACGGCATCGCCCGGCCGAATGGCCTTGCCGTCCAGCATCCGGGACTTCTCGACCACGCCCACAATCGTCCCGCTCACGTCATATTCGCCCGCCCGGTAGAACCCGGGCATTTGCGCGGTCTCGCCGCCGATGAGCGCGCAGTGGTTTTCCGCGCACGCCTTCGCAAAGCCCCTGATGATGTCCCTGAACACGCGCGGCTCCAGCCTCCCGGTGCCGAGGTAATCGAGGAAGAAGAGCGGCTCGGCGCCGAGCACCGCGATGTCGTTGACGCAATGGTTGACCAGGTCCTGACCGATGGTGTCGTGGCGGTCCAGCGCGAAGGCGAGCTTGAGTTTGGTGCCGACGCCATCGACGCTGGAAACGAGAACGGGCTGCCGGTATTTGCGGACGTCCAGCGCGAAGAGGCCGCCGAACCCGCCCACTTTGCCCAGCACCTCCGGCCGATGCGTCGCCCGAAGCATTCGGGGCAGAGCAGACTTGACCTGGTTGCCCAGGTCGATATCGACCCCCGCGCGGGCGTAGGCCTTTTGTTTCATCGGCGGGGAATGTAGCGGCGGCAGGTTCGGAGTCCAAGCTCAAGCTGGTTTGAACCTCATTCCGGCAAGGGCGGGTCTTTAGTTTCCGGCGTCAGTCCGAGGAGCGCCAGCCTAAAACCGGCTTTGCCGCGCAACGGTCAATCTTTGGTTGCGGGCGCAACTTTTGCCTGTTTGCATTTTTCCATTTGCTGTGGCAGCGATTTGCGGATAAATAGAACTATGCGCTGGCGGACAATTGCTTTGGTTTCGCTCGGCGTCAATCTCGCATTGGCCGCCGCGGGGCTATTCGTCACCCGCCAGCAGGCGGCCAAGGTTGCGGCGGCGCTCGCCGCTTCAGGCCACCCCTCAACCGTTCAAACCACCACCAACTTCGTGGCCCGCCGCCAGCTCTTTTCCTGGCGTGAAGTCGAGTCGGCGGATTACCCGACCTACGTTGCCAACTTGCGCCAGATTGGCTGCCCGGAACAGACTATTCGCGACCTCATCATCGCCGACGTGAACGTGCTTTACTCGCGCAGGCGGGCTATGGAATTGATCACGGCGGCGCAACAATGGTGGCGCAGCGAGCCGGACACCAATGTCGTCCGCGCCGCCGCCGAGAAGGCCCGCGAGTTGGAAGAGGAGCGGCGCGCCCTGCTGACTCGCCTGCTGGGACCCAATTGGGAGACGGGCGATCTGGTCAGCATTCCGCGGCCGTCGCGGGCTGGCGTGGTGCTCGATGGTCGCGTGCTGGGGGCACTGCCAGCCGATACCAAGCAGGCCATTCAGAATGTCAACGTTCGCTCGCAAGACCGCATGCAGGCTTACCTGGACGCGCAGCGCCACGCCGGCAAAGAGCCCGACCCGGTTGAACTGGCCAAACTTCGGCAGCAGACCCGCGACGAGCTGGCCGGTCTGCTCAGTCCGCCCGAACTCGAAGAATTCCTGTTGCGCTATTCCCAGGACGGCAATGACCTGCGCGCCGAATTTGGCCAGCTCCGCTTTTTCGACCCCACGCCGGATGAGTTCCGCGCGGTGTTCCGCGCGACGGACGATTTGGACCAGCGCATCCAGTTGCTGGCGGACGCCACGGACCCGAGCAGTGTCGAAGCCCGCAAGGCGCTGGAGGATCAGCGCGAGAACGCGATCAAGATCGCGCTGGGCCCGGAGCGTTACGAGCAGTATCGGATGCTCCACGATCCGGTCTATCGCGACGCGGTGGCGGCCGCGGAGGAAGCCGGCACGCCGGAGGCGGCCGGAGCGCTCTACGCCATCAACCAGGCCGCCCTGGCCGAACAGAACCGCATACGCGGCGACACGAACCTGACCGCCGACCAGAAGAGCATCGAGTTGAAGCGGCTTGAGCTGGAACAGCTCCAGGCGAACACCGTTGCGACCGGGCAGGACTTGCCGCCGGAACCGCCGCCCGACCTGCCCGTCATCCCGCCGAAAAAGGTCTATGTCCTCGGCCCGGGGGACAGCGCGGCCACCATCGCCCTGATGTATGGCCTGCCGGTCAGCGCCATTAAAGCGGCCAACCCGAAGGTGGATTTCAACCGGCTGAAACCCGGCGATGCTGTCACCATCCCGGGTTCCCCGTTCTCGCCCGCATCTTCACCGTGAGCCGGGACCGGGAATGTGAGTGGTCCAGTTCCCGGCGCTAAAGCTTCTTCAGGCGGATGCTCCCCCCGCCGCTGCGCAATTGGACGGATTTGCCGCCTCCATTGACCGGGCCTTGAAGTCGGCCATCTTCGATCTTGCCCACCACGGTCACTGGCAGGTCCGTGCTGACGCTGCCTCCCGAGGTCTTCGCGTCCAGGTTAAACGCCGCGGTCGCGGGCACGCTCACGCTGATGCTGCCGCCCCCGGTCGAGAGTTTCACTGTGTCGGACAACTCCGAGGGCAGCAGCGCGCCGATGGAACCGCCGCCAGTCGAAGCGTCAACCCCGCCGTCCACATTCTCGATGGTGAGGCCGCCGCCGCCGGTCGTGACGTGCGCCGCCCCCTGAAACTTCCTCACGCTGATCGAGCCGCCGCCCGTGGTGCCATCAAGGGACCCGGAGCCGCCGGTGACTTCTATGCCGCCGCCGCCTGTGCGGAAGTTGAGGGCGCCCTCGCAATCGCTGGCGTTGACGCCTCCGCCCCCCGTCTCACCGTCGAGCGCGCCGTGCAGACGAGCGAAACTCAGTCCCCCTCCGCCGGTGTGGGCCTTCACGTCCCCCGTGAGGTCAACCACGCGGACCCCGCCACCGCCCGACTTGAGCCGGGCATTGAACTGCGCCGGCACGCTGATCGTGTATTTGGCTTCGTTTTGATTCCGCCCGCTCACGGACCAGGACCACTTGGATTTGCCGTGGGACTGAATTGTCACCGTATTACCCTCCTGAGCGAACTCGACGGGATTGTCCCGCAGGAATGCCTCTTCGTCCGCCTTCTTTCTCCGGCCAATCTTGCGCCAGACATCCACGACGACTTCGCTGGTCCCGTTGGTGCTGATGTCAATTGAACCGAAGTCCACCTCGACAACCACAGTGCCGCCCGGTTGGACGGAGAAGCGATGGTCGAGTCTTTCCTCCGTCGCAGCCAAGGCGGCGACCGAGCTGATCAGGAACAGGAGTGCGGTTGGTTTGAGTGCGTTTAGTTTCATATTTCGATGTGGTCACGCTCGATTTGTTAATGACCACAGCCCGGTCAAAGGGCCATCTATCTCTTTTCTTACGGAAATCCTGCCCAAAGTTACAATATTACATTTGTCATATTGCTCCCTCGCAATAAAACCGCCATTGGCAGTGCATCTCAGCCGGGTGCGGATCGGGGGGGGCGAACCGGCACTCGACGCGGAGGCGGGGGTCGATGGCCCGCGCAAAGCTGACAAACTCCGCCTCGTGCATCGCCCGGCAGGCATACTCTTTCAAGCCCCGCTTGAGCCGCGCCTCCTGGACCGGACAAACGGGCACCGAGAGAATGACCTCATCCGGTCGTTCCTCGATCTGGTAACCGATCAGAATGGTCCAGGGATAATACTGCAACGCCCGCACGAAACCCCGCAGCCCCCTCTCCCGGATGCCGAACCGGGCCATGATCTCTTTGGCCGCCAGGCCGCCAACCCGCCCCCAAACCTGCTCATTGATCTTTTCAGCCGCTTCCTGCCCGTACGTCTCAGTCAGATAGATGAACCAGAACGCATCCATTACCCGATAATGCCGCAGGAAGAACTCGATGTAACTGCGCAACTCCGGCGCGTCCATCTGCTCGAAGATATCCAGGTTCATTCGCCTGTCTCTATAGCAGACACCGGAAGAAAAGGCCATTGTGTGATTTGAATACTGGCCTTTCATCATGCCGGGTTTCTGTGGCGGGTAACCGTCCTGAACTCAAGTCCGCTACCCTCTGCGGAACACCGTGCCCAGCGCCTTGGGCGCCCGTGAGCGGCCCACAAAGCCGGCCAGCACAAGGATGGTTACCACATACGGGAGAATCTGGATGAATTGAACCGGGATTGGCTTGCCGCCCCACAGGTTTACGCCCTGGAGCCGAATCTGGACCGCCTCGGCAAAGCCAAACAGCAAACAGGCGATGGCCGTCGGCACTGGCCGCCATTTTCCGAAGATGAGCGCCGCCAGCGCCATGAAACCCCGCCCGGCGGTCATGTTCCGCGAGAAGGAAGAGGCCAGAAATACGGAGAGTGACGCGCCCCCCATCCCCGCCAGCGCCCCGCTGACCAACACCGCGGCCCACCGGACGCGGTTGACCCGGATGCCCGCCGCATCGAGCGCCTCGGGATGTTCACCGGCAAAGCTCACCCAAAGCCCTCCCCGCGTGTGCTTCAGCCAGAGCCAGCACACGCCCACCATGATCCAGCTCAAATAGAGCGG
>JBEKJO010000010.1:0-70524 GCA_050011195.1 Verrucomicrobiota bacterium
TTGCTCAAGGGCGTGACCCTCGGCGACCGCACCTACAAGAATCATCTGGACGGCTATGACCAGATGGACTGCATCACCGGCAAGGGTGAATCGAAACGCCATGAAATCTTCTACCTCGGCGAGAGCACGCTCGGCGCGGTGCGCTATGACGATTACAAGTATCGCTTCATCAACCAGCCCGGCGGCTGGCTGGGTGAAAAGACCCACATGGACGTGCCCGTCCTGGTCAACTTGCGCCTGGACCCGTTTGAACGCACCGCTTGGGCGCAAAACCTGACGGCGGAAGGATCGGTGGCATACTGGAACTGGTTTGTCTATGAATTCTGGCGCTTCGTGCTCGTCCAGGATGTATTAGCGAAGGAAGTCCCGACCTTCTTGGAGTATCCGCCCATGCAGTCGGGCGCGAGCTTCAACCTCGACGCGTTGAAGGTGGAATTGGGCAAGAAGATGGCCGAAGCAGCGGCGGCAGCCAAAGGTGCCAGCCAATAAACCGATGTAACGACACCTTCGATTTTGAAACACGCGGGCTGGTCCGTGCCGGACTGGCCACCGGACCGGCCCGCGACTTCACGAGCGATAACAATCAACCAAGCAAAATATATGAAACGAAATGACCTATTAAAATACGGTCTGACCGTGCTGACCGCTTCGACGGCGCTGATGGGCGCCGGCGGAACGGCCCGCGCGGCGGACAAGAAACCCAACATCCTGGTCCTCTGGGGTGACGACATCGGCATCTACAACATTAGCGCCTACAACCTGGGCATTATGGGCTACCGAACGCCGAACATTGACCGTCTCGCCAAAGAAGGCGCGCTGTTCACGGACTGGTATGCCCAGCAGAGCTGCACGGCGGGACGCGCGGCGTTCATCACCGGGCAGTCGCCCATTCGCACGGGCCTCACCAAGGTCGGCCTGCCCGCCGCACCGGAAGGCATCACAGCGCTTGACCCGACCATCGCTGATTTGCTCAAGCCGCTCGGCTACACCACCGGCCAATTTGGCAAGAACCATCTGGGCGACCGCAACGAGATGCTGCCCACAATGCACGGCTTCGATGAATGGTTCGGCAATCTCTACCACTTAAACGCGGAGGAGGAGCCGGAGAACGTGGACTATCCGACCGAAGCGAAGATGCCCGGCTTCAAGGCGCGGTTTGGCCCGCGCGGCGTCCTGCATTGCTACGCGACGGACAAGGACGATCCCACGGTTGACCCGCGCTTCGGGAAGGTTGGCAAACAGACGATTGAGGACACCGGCCCGTTGTCGCGCAAGCGCATGGAGACGATTGACGACGAAGTTACCGCGGGGGCGATCAAGTTCATGGACAAGGCGGCGAGCGACGGCAAGCCGTTTTTCATCTGGTATAACACGTCCCGAATGCACACCTACACACACCTCAGTCCGAAATGGGCGGGCAAGACCGGCTTGGGCATCGAGGCGGACGGCATGGTCGAGCATGATACCGACATCGGTATGATGCTTGATGAATTGAAGAAGCTCGGCATCGAGGACAATACCATCGTCATGTATTCCAGCGACAACGGCGCGGAGTTCTTCCTGTGGCCGGACGGCGGCACGACGCCTTTCCGTGGTGAGAAGAATACGCAATGGGAAGGCGGCTACCGAGTGCCGTGCCTGGTCCGCTGGCCCGGCGTCATCCAACCCGGCACCATCATCAACGACATCGGCGCGCACGAGGACATGATGACGACGTTGCTCGCGGCAGCGGGTGATACCACCGTCAAAGAAGACCTGCTCAAGGGCAAGCAATACGGCGAGAAAAGCTTCAAGGTCCACCTCGACGGTTACAATCTGATGCCGGCACTCCAAGGCCAGGGTGCATGGCCGCGTCACGAGTTTATCTATTGGACCGACGAGGGTAGTGTGGCCGCGCTCCGCTACAACAACTGGAAGATGACCTTCCTGCGGCAAAACTCCGTTGGCTTCAAGGTCTGGGAATCCCCGTTCGAGGAACTGCGTTGGCCAATGCTGGAAAACCTGCGCATGGATCCCTTTGAGCGCGCGAATGACGAATCCGTCGGCTACATTGACTGGGTCGGACCACGCATGTTCATGCTGGCGCCCGCTGCCGCCTACGTCGGGCAGTGGATGTCCAGCTTCCGCGAATTCCCGCCGCGCATGAAGCCCGGCAGCTTCAGCCTCGACCGCGTGATGGAGAAGATGACTACAGCCAAACATGACTGAAGCCAAACAACGCGACCACTAGCATCGCGCTAGTGAAACACGCGGGCTGGCCGGATGGCCGGCCCGCGACTTCACGAGCGAAACGTTTATAGTTAACTCCTCATAATTATGCCCCTGGAACTCCAAATCATCCGCGCCCAGGAATTCATCCGCCTGGGGGCGCGCGGCCAACTCGACCTGAAAGCCAGCAAGGCGGTGTTGGCGGTGCTGGCGCGCGCGTGCTGGAAACGGGGAATCAACCAGGCCCTATTGGACGTGCGGGCGGTGCATCCGGGCATCAAGCCGGTGTTCTCGCCTGGCGACCTGGTGAGCCTGGTAAACACGTTCCGTGAAATTGGGTTCACGGCTCAGCAGCGACTGGCGGTCCTGTACAGTTTCGACCCCCATCAGCGCGCCGGTATGTTCGCGTCCATCGCCAGGCTGCGCGGCTGGAGGGTGAAGGCTTTCGATAGCTTCGAGGAAGCCGTCACTTGGCTTTCCGCCGCCGCTCCGGCACAACCCGAGGCGCAAGCCGAGCTCACGCCCCGTAAAAGAAAAGTCCCGGTGCGCGTTCTCAGGGATCTGCCCGACCCGCCCACAGCCAGATCCGCCTCCCGGCCCGCCATTCAAATAAAGTCAATCACCGGCCCCAAGCCTGAGGCCGTTCCACCCAAGACCCGCAGCAACCAAGGGGCGTCCGCCCGCGCCATCCCGTCAGCCGCCCGGCCTGCTGCCGGCGGACCGACGCGCGAACAAAGAACCCAATAATTAAAACAATAAAGAACACAACCATGAAACACACACACACACCTGCCTTCGCGGCGCTACGGCGCGGCAAGCAAAATCTCCTCGCCGCCTTGGGCCTGGCGCTCCTAGCGGCTGGCAGCTCGCCGATGCGCGCCGCCGATCCGACGGCGGCGGCCCCACCCAACGCCGATAAAATCCTGCGGGCGGCATCGGCCAAGCTGGCCGCCGCGCGGCAATTCAGCTTCAAGGCGCATCGGGAAATAGATGCGGCCCTGCTCGTGGGCCGCGACGTGGCCGAGGACGCCGAAGTCGAAGTCACCGTCCAGCGCCCGAACAAGGTCTTTGCGGTCGGGAAGAGCCAGCTCGGTGAACGCCAGGCGTATGCCGACGGGAAGACTTTTTCGCTGGTGGACGCCGGGATGAATTTCTACGCCACCGTGCCGATGCGCACCTCCCTGGACGGCCTCGTGGATAAGATTGATGAGAAATACGGGTTCACCCCGCCGCTCGCGGAGTTTGTGTTGAGCAATCCCTACAAGGAATTCCACCGGCAGGCGCGCACCGTGACGTATCTCGGACCCGGCAGCTATAGCGAGGGTTCGCCGAATTCCGAAAGCGTGGACTGCCACCGCCTGCTGCTGTCTGGCCACGGGGTGGAGGCGGAGGTGTGGGTGGGCGTGAACGACCAGCTCATCCGCAAGCTGGTGGCCACGTTCATTGATCGTCCGGGCAATCCGCAGATTCGGATCGAATTCGCGGACTGGAACCTGGCGGCCCAAGTGACCGACGGGGAATTCACCTATGTGCCCCCGCCGGGTGCGGTCCAGATTCCGATGAAACCCACCGCCGAAATGGCCGGGGACCCGGCAAAAAGAGATGCCAAATAATGCCAAATTCCATGCTCGAACTTGGCCAATTCATCCATAAACACATTCAACTTATGAAGCTATTTGCAAATTCGTTTCCGTCCTCAAGACCAGGCACCAAGCCGGGTCTCCTTCTGTTTATCGCCGCCGTCGCTTTGCTGCTCGGCGGCAGCCAATCCTACGCCGCGCGCGGCTATTACGGCGGCAAAACGGTGGCGGCTGCCGGACCGAATGGCGCGGTCGTCGCGGGCCCGAACGGCGCCGCCGCCGTGGGACGCAACGGCGGGGTGGCCGTGGCCGGGAGTTACCGTCCGCCGGTTTACAGCAGCACCAAAGTGGTCGTGGCCGGTCCGAACGGAGTGGCGGTCGCGGGTCCAAACGGGGCGGTCGCCGTCACCGGTGGTTACCATCCGCCGGTTTACAGCAGTACCAAAGTGGTCGTGGCCGGTCCAAACGCGGCGGTCGTCGTCCAGCGTTCCTATGCCCCGTGCTATCCCTATGGCTATGTCCGCGTCGTGCCGACGGGATATACGACGGTTTACTATGGCGGGTATAACTGCTACTTCGTCGGCGGAGTATATTATCGGCCGGAGTTTTACGGCGGTTCCACGGTCTATGTGGTGGTAAAACCCTGACTTGAAAACTGATTACTGATAACCGACCAAATGGAAACTCAACCAACCATGGCTGCCCCCTCACTGATCACCGAACACTGATTATGAAAACACTGAAGACACTCCTGGCGCTATGCGCGCTGTCATCCATATTAGGCAACTCCGCCGTCGCGCAACCCTCCGTTGCCGAGCGGGTAACCGCGCTGAAGGCTGGCCTGGGCGCCAGCCAGGCGGCGCTGCGGCAATACGAGTGGATCGAAACCACCGCCATCAGCCTGAAAGGCAACGAGAAATCCCGCAAGCAGGAGCGCTGTTACTACGGCGCGGATGGCAAGGTGCAGAAGATCGTCGTCGCCGCCACGCCGCCGCCCGCGACGAAACGCGGCCTCCGCGGCAAGATCATTGAGAACAAGAAGGAAGAACTGACCGACTACATGAAGAACGCGGTGAGCCTGGTGAAAACCTACGTGCCTCCGGATCCGGCGAAACTTCAAGCGGCAAAAGACGCCGGCAAAGTGTCCATCGAACTGCTGGAACCGGGCAAGCGCGCCCGCCTCAACTTCCGGGACTACGAAAAGCCCGGCGACAGTCTGGGCGTCGAACTGGACCTGGCGAACAATCGTCCCTTGGGCCTGAAGGTAGCCACCTACCTCGACAACGCCAAAGACGCGGTGACGTTGGAGGTGCGCATGGGCCAGTTGAACGACGGGACCACCTACGCTTCCGACATCACGCTGGAGGCCAAGGCCAAGAAACTCAAGATCGCGGTGCAGAGCAGTGGCTACCGCAAAACGAACTAAACGGGGCGCATCCGTCTCGACCAGACACCCAAGCTGAACAACATGAAAACCACACGCAAACAAATCCACATCGCCATCGCGCTTCTCGCTGCGGTGGCTTTTACATCAACAACCATTGCCCACGCCGCCGACCCGTTGCCCTCGTGGAACGACGGCCCGGCCAAGCAATCCATCGTCACCTTCGTGGAGAAGGTGACGAAACCCGGCTCGCCCGATTTTGTGCCCGGCCACGAACGCATCGCCGTGTTCGACAACGACGGCACGCTCTGGAGCGAACAGCCGGCACCAGTCCAGTTTTACTTCGTGGCGGACCGGGTGAAGGCGCTGGCGCCGCAGCATCCCGAGTGGAAGACGAAGGAACCGTTCGCCTCGCTGCTCAGGGGCGATGTGAACGCGGCGCTCGCAGGAGGCGATCACGGGCTGATGGAGCTTTTCGTGGCCACGCACACTGGCATGACCACCGACGAGTTTGCTCAGATGGTCAAGGATTGGATTGCCACGGCGAAACATCCGCAGACCGGCAAGCGCTTCCTCGACATGACCTATCAGCCGATGCTTGAAGTGCTCGCCTACTTCCGCGCGAACGGCTTCAAGAACTTCATCGTGTCCGGCGGCGGCATCGAGTTCATGCGCCCGTGGGCGGAACAGGCTTATGGCATCCCGCCGGAGCAGGTCGTGGGCAGCAGCATGAAGACCAAGTTTGAGATGCGCGACGGCCAGGCCGTGCTGGTGCGCCTGGCGCAGTTAAACTTCAACGACGACAAGGCCGACAAGCCCGTCGGCATCAATGAATACATCGGCCGCCGGCCCATCGCCGCGTTCGGCAATTCCGTGGGGGACCAGCAAATGCTGGAATACACCCAGAGCGGCCCCGGCGCGCGGTTCGAGTTGCTCGTGCTGCACGACGATGGGGCGCGCGAATTCGCCTACGGCCCGGCGCGCGGCCTGCCGGACGTGAAATACGGTTACTTCACACCCGCGCTGGAAGAACATGCGAAGAAGGACGGCTGGACCGTTGTCAGCATGAAGGACGATTGGAAGACGGTCTTCCCCGCCCCGCAGTCCGAGATCACGGCCATTGACATCCTGCTCGAACCGGATGCGACGATGCTCGCGCATTGCAAAGCCGACAATGCGCGGCTGCTCGGTCCCTATCCCAAGGGCTTTGCGCTGGACGCCACGCATACGCCCCACATCACGATGCTCCAGTGTTTCGTCCGCACGGCGGACCTGGACAAAGTCTATGCCGCGGAAGAAAAGGTGTTCGCCGCCGCCAACGTAACCGCCATGAAGCTGGAAGCCTTCAAACGCTACTACCTTCCGGCCGGTGGCGGGTTGGGCGTCGCCGGCATCTGCGCCAAGCCGACGCCGGAAATCCTGAAATTGCAGGCGGACATCATTGCCGCCGCGAGCCCGTTTAACCTGCGAGACGGTCCCATAGGCGCGTTCACCGCCGGGCACGATAATCCGGCCCTTGACAAGGCCATCATCGGCTATGTGTCCAAGTTTGAGCAGATCGGGGCGGGCGACCATTTCAATCCGCACGTCAGTACCGGCAACGCTCCGACCAGGTATCTCGATCGGATGGTTGCGGAACCGTTTGAGAGCTTCACCTTCTCGCCAGCGGGCGCGGCTGTCTTTCAACTCGGCCCGTTCGGCACCGCCGCGAAGAAATTGAAGGAATGGGATTTGAAACGTTGAAAACGACAAAGGACACAACCATGAAGACCACCCGCTCCACTGTTTACTGTTCACTGATTACCCCCCACTTGCCACCCGCCCCTCGCCATTCGTCACTTTCTGGCCGGTCGCGTCACGCAGATCTGATTTCTGCTTTCTGCTTTCTGCTTTCTGCTTTCCTCTTCCCCGGCTGCACGCACCTTGGCCCCAAGACCGTGGCCGTGGACCGTTTCGACTACAGCACGGCGATCGCCGACTCCTGGAAACAGCAGACGCTGCTCAACATCGTCAAGCTTCGCTACATGGACCTGCCGGTGTTCGTGGATGTGGCGTCCGTCGTCAGCGGCTACTCGATACAGACAGGTGGGAGTCTCAACGGGACGCTCTCCACCAGAAGCGCCATCCAGGGCAACTTCGTGGCAGCGGGCGGACAGGTCATCTACACCGATCGGCCCACCGTCACCTACGTGCCGTTGACCGGGGAGAAATTCCTGCGCGGATTGATGACGCCGATTGATCCGAAGAACATCTTCTTCATGCTCCAGTCCGGCTATGCGGCGGACTTCGTGCTGGGTCTGACCGTCGAATCGCTCAACGGGGTGCGCAACCGTTCGACCGCCGCCGGCGCAATGCGGGAGGCGGACGCGGACTTTTTGCGCGTCCTCGAGTTGATGCGCGAGGCGCAGGCCGCCGGGGCGGTCGGGATGCGTGTGGAGGAGGGCAAGGCAACGGCCCCGACCGCCGTCCTGTTCTTCCGGCGGGACGACGTGCCGGCAGACATTGCGGAGAAGACGGCTGAAATCCGGCGGCTGCTCAACCTGCCGGCGGAGCAGCAGAAATACGTGCTCATCTACTCGCCGGCGCGCGGGGCGACGAATGAGCTGGCCGTGAACAGCCGTTCTCTGCTGCAAATCATGGCGGCCTTCGCAAACTATATGGACGTGCCGGAGGCGCATCTGAAAGATCACAGCGCCGTGCCTATGCCTGCAAGCTCGTCCCCGGAGGCCCAGCGGAGCAAGGTGCGCATTCACAGCGGCAAGAACAAGCCGGCCGCCGCCTTCGCCGCCGTGCCTTACCGGGACCATTGGTTCTGGATTGAGGACGGCGACTGGCAGACCAAGCGCGCGCTCACGGCCATCATGTTCTTCTTCACGCTCGCGGAGACCGGCAACCCCGAGAAGCTGCCCTTGATCACCATCCCGGCGCAATAACACGGACCATAGAATACCTCACGAAAAGCGACATACATCTGATTGTCCGTTGCAACAACAGCACTCCGATCTAAACCAGATGGAATCAAACAGCCCAACGACCGCATCCCCTGAAGCCGGCAACCAGGCGCAAGCCCGGCCACCTCGCTTCGGAATCCAGAATGGCCTGATCTACTGGGGAATTGTTGTGCTGATGGCGAGTCTCCTGCTGTGGCTCGGGGTCCAACTGGCCAAGCGGATCGAGTGGTTCCTCCCCTATAGTGGCGGCCTCGGGTTGAGCCTGATCGCCGGGGGTTACGTTCTTGAGCTCCGCAAGGCCCGCAAGGCGCGAGCTAGCAAACGCAGTCAACAGGAATAAACAGAGACAACCAAACACACGCAATGAAATTCGACTCAACATCAGACAAGCCCATGAAAAAGAAACTTCTGATCACATTCACACTCGCCGCCGCGCTGCTGCCCCCAATCTTGCGCGCCGAGGAAACCAACCAGTGGACCTTCGACGTGTCGCTCTACGGCTTGGCCGCCGGCATGTCTGGCAACGTCACCGTCAAAGGAATCTCTTCTGACGTGGATGTCGGCTTCGACAAGGTTTGGGACCATCTCCAATTCGGCGCCATGGGCAGTGCCCGCGTGGGCTATGGCCGTTGGGGCTTGTCCACGGAGGTCATCTATATGGACCTGGAGGGAGTCAAAGGCCCATTCACAGTCACGGCTCAACAGTGGCTCGTCCAACCGGCGCTCGAATACAGCGTCTGCCAGTATTTTGGAGTCTATGCCGGCACGCGCTACAACAACATCGCTCTGGATTTGAACGGGCCGCTTGGGAAGAACCCTTCGGGCACGCACGAATGGTGGGATCCGATCATTGGGGCCCAGGCCTGCTTGCCCATCTGGAAAACCATCAGTCTCCATGTCAAGGGGGACATCGGCGGCTTTGATGTGGGTTCGAGACTGACCTGGCAGGCGTATCCCTACCTAAACTGGCAGATTTCCAAGCTCGCCTCGCTGCAAGCGGGCTATCGCCTCCTTTACACCGATTACGAAACCGGCAGCGGCTTGAACCGGTTCAAATACGATATGCTGACCAGCGGTCCGCAGGTCGGGTTTACGCTGCACTTCTAAATTGGAAACATCTCTGAACATTTCAATTGGGCAAACCCTGAACCGGCCAAAACAACAAACAACAACAGGACACCCGTGAACAGCAAACCTATGAAAAGCAACTACGTCCGCATAGTCTCTCTCGCCGCCACGACTGTGGCTGCCGCGGTTCTCCTGACCGGCTGCGGCACCCTCGCTGGCTACAAACAGGCGGACAAGACCGGCGTCGGCATCGCTGAGTTCCGCGATGAAATCGTCAAGGGCAAAACCGCCATTGACAACACGGTGGTAGCCCTCGACCAGATTGCCGCTTCGGCCAACACCGACCCGCGCAAGGCGTTCGAGCAATTCAGCAAGGCAGTGGATAATCTTGAATCCATCGCCAACAAGGCGAAAAAGCGCGGCGAGGACATGAGGGAACAGGGCCAGGCGTACTTCAAGCAATGGGAAGAGCAAATGGCCGAAGTGAAGAATCCGGAAATCCGCAAGCTGGCGGAGGAGCGCAAAGCCAAGCTCCAGGAAAGCTTCGCGAGCATCCGGAATTACACAGAGCCGCTCAAAGCGCAGTTCGATCCCTGGATGTCCGACCTGAAGGACTTGCAAAAGTACCTAAGTAACGACCTGACCATTGCCGGCGTGGACGCCGCCAAGGGTCAATTTGCCAAGACCCGGGCCGACGGCGTGGAGGTGCAGAAGTCCATGGACGGCCTGGTCGCCGAACTCAACACCATCGCCGCAGCCCTCACGCCGGCGAAGGTGGAGGCAAAGAAATAATATGAGACCAAACCACAGCACGTTGCTGTTTACGGATCACACGCAACTCGTCACTTGCCCCTCGCCCCGGGCCGCCGGCCCCGCCCTCACCTTCGTGCTGATCCTCGTGTTGGCGACGGGCTGCAGCGGCATCAACGCGAGCCAGTCCGTTTCCCCGTTGGACTTCCTCTTGCCGGGCCTTCACATGCAGAACGGCCCCGCGTCGCCGGCGGTGCCGCTCGAAACCAACCCCTCTCCTGTGCTGGCCCAATCCAGCCCAATTCCCCCCGTAGATCCACTAACGCACAACGTCCCAACTGCTGAAAGAAAACGCTCATGAAAACCACGAAACTTATCGCCTCTGCTGCCTTGGTCCTGGCCCTCTGGTGCAGCGCCCACGCGCAGCAGAATGCACCCTCACCGGCGCCCCCGCCAGCCGCGCCACCGCAATTCAGCGAGGCGGACCTCGAAAAACTCCTCGCACCCATCGCCCTCTATCCAGACCCACTCATCGCCACCATCCTGCCCGCCTCCGTCTATCCGCTCGAAATTGTCCAGGCCGCCCGGTTCGTCAAGGACACCAACAACCTGTCCAAACTCGACGACCAACCCTGGGACGAGAACGTGAAAGCCGTGGCGAGGTTCCCCGAGCTGATTGCGAAGATGGACGCGGATCTTTCGTGGACCACCGATCTGGGCCAGGCGTTTCTCGAACAGCAAAAGGAGGCGATGGATACGATCCAGTCGCTGCGCGCCAAAGCGCAGACCCTCGGCACGCTCAAGACGACCCCGCAGCAAGTGGTCATGGTCACCAATACCATCGTCGAGAAAACGATCGAGCAGCAACTGGTCTATGTCACGAACACGGTCGTTCAAATCCAGCCATCCAATCCTCAGGTCATCTACATCCCGACCTATAACCCTTATTACGTCTATTATCCGCCCCCCGTATACTATGTCGGTCCGCCGCCAGTCGTCACCTTTGCCGCCGGCATCACCGTTGGGTTGATCCTCGCGAACAATTGCAACTGGCACCACGGCGGAATCTACGTGGGCCATCATGGTGTGGCCGTGTGGGGCGGCAGCAGTTACCACGGCCACGGAAACGTGAACGTCAACGTGAACCGGAACGTCAACATCAACAACACCACGATCAACAACGTCAACCGGACGTCGCAACAATGGCAGCCCGATCAAAGCCGGCTGCGCACCTCCGGCGCGCCCGGCGCGAAGGCCAGCACACAGACGGCACAAGCTCGCGGCTGGAGTTCCGGCGGGGCCGTGACCCGGCCGGCCACCAGTACTGGCACAGTGGCCGCGCGACCTGGCCCGGCTCCTTCCGCCAGCCGGCCCAGCCCGTCGCCCAGCCCGTCCTACAACCGTCCCGCCTCCGGCTCCTCCTCCCAGCGATCGCCGGGCGCTTCACGCGATAGCGCCTTCGGCGGCATCAGCAGCGGGACCGGGACGCGGGACTCCAGCCATCGTGGCTCAGCCAGCCGTGGCGGCGGCAGCGGCGGACGCCCCCTTGGCGGTCGTGGGCGTTAACACTCGACAACGAACAATTCACAAAGACACTTATGAAATTCTTCTCCAATCCTATGACACCTGCCCCTTTGCACCACACCCTCGCTTTCACCCTGGCCTTGGCGTTGTCTGCTTCTGTGACCCTCCCAGCGGCCGAAACCGGCCGCACCTTCGCCACGCCGGAAGCGGCCGTCGCCGCTCTCACCATCGCCGTGAGCACTACCAACCAAACCGAGCTACACGCGATCTTCGGCCCGGCCACGGAAGACCTGGTCAATCCCGATCCCGTGCAAGCCGCCAACGAGTTCGCCTCGTTCGCCGCCGCGCTCAGTGAGACAAACCATCTCGCGCGCGAGTCGGACACGCGCTGCATCCTTGAACTGGGCCATGACGCCTGGCCTTTCCCCGTGCCGATCGTGCAAACCAATGGCCGCTGGTTCTTCGACACCCAGGCGGGCAGGGAAGAGGTGCTCAATCGCCGCATCGGCCGCAACGAACTGGAAACGCTCGATGTCGTGCGCGCTTACGTCGAAGCCCAGCGCGAATACGCCTCAAAGGACCGCGACGGCAGTGGGGTGCTCAAGTTCGCGCAGAAAATCATCAGCACGCCCGGCAAGAAAGACGGTTTGTTCTGGTCGCCCGATTTGGACGGCGAGATCAGCCCGCTCGGTCCGCTCGCCGCCGACGCCGCGGCCGAGGGGTACAGCCAAGCAAAGACACCCCCTGGCGACGGACCGCGACCTTTCCACGGATACCTGTTCAAAATCCTCACGCGCCAGGGTAAAAACGCCCCGGGCGGAAAGTACGACTACATCATCAACGGAAACATGATCGGCGGCTTCGCGCTCGTGGCGTGGCCAGCCGAGTACGGGCAGAGCGGCGTCATGACCTTCATTGTAAATCAGCAAGGCCGCGTTTATCAGAAAGCCCTCGGCCCGCAGACGGCGAAAACCGTCGGGAAGATGAAAGCATACGATCCAGACAAGACTTGGACGATCTCACCCGACTGAACTCAAACATGCACAAACCCGCAGCGACAAAAGCCGACGCGAGACTTCAGGCCACCGCCAAGAATGTCTTCGAGCACGCCCGCAATTTGCTGATGTGCGCCACCCTGCTGGCTTTGGGCCTGGTGGCCCGCACTCGGTCGGGAGATCTGCTGGGCGCCTCGCTCCTAAAGGAGGCCATCGGCTGGGGTGTGATCACCGTGGCAGCGGCGTTGGCGCTGCTCAACTTGTGGATGGGTGTCCTCCGGCTAAGAGAGTGGAAGCATTGGAAGTTGTGGAGTGTGGTCTTGCTGGCCACCTACGCCGCCATCGCGCTGCGCGTGGTGGAGGTCTTGGCGCTGGTTCGACTGCAGGGAAAGTAAATCGATGAAAATCAAAACTCACAAGCTTCTATTTTCCGGCCTGCTCGCCCTTGGCGCCATCAGCTTCGTCGGTTGCCAATCCGCCCATCAGCCGGGCAGCTCCAGCCATGCTTCTTTGACCGTCAAAGGCCGGAGCGACGCGGAGATTCGCCAGGCGACCAAGACGGTTTTTGCCGAAGACGGATACACGCTCGTGTTGGAAGGCGAGAAGTTTATGGGATTCCAGCGGCCCGGGAGCCGGCGCGACGCGCTCAAATGGGGCGGCTGGTCTGGCGAAGGTGTGGTGATCCGCGCCAAAGTGAAGATGAGCAAGCTGGCGGATGATTCGCGCCTGCTGCAACTCGACATGTTCGCCGTGCGCGACGCGGGTGACGGCATCGTCGAAAGCGAAAGCCGCATGATCCTGCTAAACAAAAAGCCCTATCGCCAGCTGATGAAGGAGATCGGCAAGCGCCTGCAAGCACAATGAGTCAACTCCAACCCGGAACTCCGGTCTCAAATAAGAATGCTCAACGAAACGGAACGGATGACGTATGCGCGCTAAACCCACCCCTCGCCCTTGGTCACTGATTACTGATCACCGGTCACTGACCACTCTGAGCCTCCTCTGGCTCACCTTGGGCGCGGGCTGCCACCTCGTGCAGAGAGCAGTGGATGTTCCGGGCCAAACCGTCCGCGCCGTCACACCCGGCAAGAAAGGGGAGCACACGGTGGACCCCGTGGACGTGCAGCAAAAGCTGTTACGGTTCGCGGATGAATACTCCACGCGCATGACACTGGGGGTTGACAAACTCCGGCGCGGCACCAACGAGCTTGACCCTGCGGAAGCCCTCCGATGGAAGCTCATGCTCGGCACCGAGACCTGTTCCATCGCCTCCGGGCCGAACGCCGTCGCCGATCTGCTGGACCTGACCGTGTTCGTCACCGTGATGCGGACAGCGCTGGAAGACTATTGGCAACCGAAAGTCTTCGGCGAATCCGCGCAACCCATGCTGGAAAGCTGTCGGAACGCCGAGACGGAGATCTGGCAGCTCGCCAGCACCGTGCTCAAACCGGAGCAGCAGGCGGAATTGCGCAAGGCGATTGAGGTGTGGCACCGGCAGAATCCGGAGCCGGAGAAGGTGCTGGCGGCGCGGGCGCTGGGTTTCGCCTCGCAAGTCGTGCAGGCGAACCAGGCCGCCACCGCCAAACCCGGCAGCGTGTTCGACCTGCTCCAGGTTGACCCGCTCTCCGGCCTGGACCCGGCGGTACGCGAGATTGCCCAGACGCGGCTGTTTGCCGAGCGCGCGCTCTTCGTGACCCAGAAGATGCCGACATTGCTGCGCTGGCAAACCGAACTTCTGACGGCCAACGCGGTGGGAATGCCCGCCATGCAGCAGATGGTCACCAATTCCACGCAGATCGCAACTTCGGTCGAACGCTTCGCCCGTGTGGCCGAGCAGTTGCCCGGTCAAGTCAGCACCGAACGCGAGGAAATCCTCAAGGCGCTCCAGGCGCAGGAGAGCAAGCTGACGCCGCTGGTCAACGAGGTGCGCCAGACGCTGGCGACGGGAACGCAAATGTCCTCTTCGCTGAACACGACGCTCACAACCTTCGACGGGCTAATGAAACGGTTCGGCGTCGGTGAAACGAACAATGCCGCACCGCCGGCCACCAACTCGTCGCCGTTCCGCATCCAGGACTACGGGCAGACGGCGGTGCAACTCGAAGGAGCGGCGCGCCAGTTGACCGAACTGCTCCAGACGCTCGATCAGATTCTTGACTCGACCAACCTCGCGGGCCTCGCTGCGAAAGTCAGCCCGGCGGTCCAGCAGGCGCAAGCCGGCGGGAAGGAAATCGTGGACTACGCTTTCTGCAAAGGCATCCTGTTAGTCGCCCTCGCGCTGGCAGCCGCCCTGATCTACCGCTTTCTCGCCGCGCGCCTGATGCCAGCAAAGGTCTCAAAATCAAACCCGCCATGACCAAGCCTATTCCCTCACCCCTGTCCACGGTTTACTGTTCACTGTTTACTGGCCACTCGCCGCTGGGTAGGGCGCGTCACTCCGTGCGCGCCGCCACTTGCCTGAGTCTCGCCGTGGCGGCCGTTTCAGCCTTCGGGGCTGAGCCCGCCAGTTTCCTCCAACCCGTCCTCACCACCAATTACGTTGTGGTCACGAACATTGTCGTCGTAACCAACTACGTCACCGTCTCGAACGCTGCTCCCAGTCCCCGCCCCCTCACTGCGGGCCGCACAAGCTCTGCCTTGCCCGACTTGAGTTGGGTCCCACCGCAGGACAGCTATGACTGGATTCAACTCAACACCGGCGAATGGCTCAAGGGTCGCATCAAGGCCATGCAGGAGCGCCAGATTGAGTTCTTCAGCGAAAAGTTGAGTGACGTCACCTTCGACTGGAAAGACATCCGGCAAGTGCGTTCCCCCCGCACCATTGACGTATTGTTCGTAGGCGGCAAGAAGGTGTCAGGTCCCGTCACGGTGACACCAGAACGCGTCACAGTTGGCGGCGCACCACCGTATGTCGTTCCCCGTGACGAGCTACAAAGCCTCACGCCAGGGGGGGGCAAGGAGCGGGATTACTGGTCGATCGACCTGTCAGCCGGACTGTCCTTGCAAAGCGGCAACACCCGGGCGGTCCAATACAATGCCCAGGTCGGGCTCCAGCGCCGCACCCCGGACACGCGCCTCAGTCTCGATTACATCGGCAATTTCAGCAGCGTTAACGACGTCGAGAGCGCCAACAATCACCGCGTAAACACCGAATTCGACCTGTGGTTCTCGCGACGGTTCTATCTCGTCCTGCCGTTGGTCGAGTACTATAAGGACCCATTCCAGAACCTCGCCCATCGGGTCACCGCTGGCGTCGGCGTCGGCTACGACGTGATTGACCGCCCCAGCATGGAATGGAACATCACCACCGGTCCGGCCTACCAGTATGCCTGGTTTGATTCTACCGAACCGGGACAACCAACGGAGAAAGGCACCGCCGCGCTCACATTTGGCAGCCGCTTCAAATGGAACATCACTCCTCGCATCAAGTGGATACTGCAGTACCGCGGCCAATACACCAGCCGTGAGGTCGGCGAAACTACTCATCATGGCGTCAGCACCCTCTCGGTTGACCTCAACAAACGCCTCACGCTCGATGTTTCGGGCATTTGGGATCGCATCTCGGATCCCAAGGTTGGCGCGGACGGCGTTCGACCCAAGCCGGATGATTTTAGCCTGATCGTCGGATTGGGAGTGCATTTCTAAACCGAAGGAATCTGAGGAAGCGGCCAACAATCAACCCGATGAGAATGCCAGCCGATTCAAACTCACGATGAGCCACCGCGCGCTCGCGAAGGAGGTCAGTAAGACGACAAGACGCTGGTGAGGGGATCTCGAACCGGTGGCCGGGTCGTGGCGCGACAAGCCTCGGCCCACGGATCTGCCGCCGTCACTCACCCCATCTGGACCAACGCCGCAGAGCAGCCAGTTTGTATCCTTGCCGGGATGGATTAGCACAGCTCCTTCTCTTTGTACAATGTGGTCTGTTCACTCCTCGCTGGTGCCGAACCAACTCCGATCCAGATTATGCGGCTGGAATCGTTGCCAAACAGAAGTCCTGAATGTTTCGCGATCCTTTTGCCATGAAACCGGCGAGCCCGCACCTGACTTTTGCTATAATTTGCGACAAAAGTCCCGTGGATCGGTGCAAAGGCGTGCAGGTTGCCTGGCTTCTCGACTTGCATAAATTGGCCCATTCTTGCACGTCATGGCATGGGCCACGGCTCCCTGGACAGATTCGAATCCCTTCGCTCGCTCCAATCCTACCAAGGGTTTTCTCACTCACCCCTCGTTTTGGCACAGTTTTGACCCAGTTTCGCGGGTGGGTGTCCCCAAAATCCGGTCTTCGGAGCTTTCGCAATTCTGTTTTGGGCCCGCCTGCTCCGCCGCTCTCGACGACCCGGGTTCCCCAAGTTTCTCGCGGGCCCGGTCGCCCAAAGGGCTCGCCGCCCGACAGCCCTAAAATGGGATATGAGCCGGGCTCACCACAACAACGGGAGAAAGCCGATCGCCGAGATAAGTTCCGGCTCGGTGACGATTCCGATTTACGCGTCTCCCGTAACCGTCAAGCTCGGGAAGAAGTCGTCACAGAAGGCGGGGGTGGATTCCAAATTGGATGACGGCGGCTCGGATTGCAAGACTTACCCGTCGTTCAAGATTGTTTATTATGAAGGGACACGGCGCGTCTTCCGGCGCCGCAACACATTGGGGAAGGCCAAAGCGCTTGCCAAAGAATTGGCTGGCCAGTTGGCTTGCGACGGCGTCCGCTCCGAATACCTCACTGAGCAGGATCGCCGCATCTACGTTCTCGCCCAAAAAGCAGTCCAACCGCTCAATCTCGAAATCGATCAAGCCTGCCGTCTTTACGCCGACCTGCGAAATCGCGTAAAGGGGGCCACTCTCGAAGAAGCGGTCGATTTCCATAACACCTTTGGCCAGCGAGTCCGACACGGGGCCACGACCGAGGAAGTCTACCAGGAATATCTCCAGCACTTGGAGAAACGCGGTGCTGGAGATTACCACGTGCGCGACGTCGAGAGACTCGTGGGCGGTTTGGTCAACGCCTTTCCGGGACCGATTGCCCGAATCGATACGCCGGACATTGACGATTTCCTCAGCCGTCGGGGCGGCAAGTCGCGCAACAAGAACAACTGGCGCCGAGGAATCATCGCGTACTTCAATTTCGCCCAGAAAAAGAATTTTCTGCCAAAAAACCTCGAACATGCCGCCGCCGCGACCTGCGAGTTCTCCGATCCACGCCAGAAAATCACCACGGAGGAAGAGGCAACAGCTCTCCTGCAGCGGAATGACATCTACACGCCGGAGGAGATGCACCTGATTCTCAAGGGAACCAGCCCGGCGCTTCGCCTCACGATTGAGATCAAGGGCTTTTCTGGGGTGCGCACCGAGGAGATCGTCCGTCTCTGGTGGATCATGATAGACGAAAAGGACAAGTGCATCCGCGTCCCCGACGCCGTCGGTAAAATCGACGCGCGCCTTGTTCTCATCCTACCCAATCTTGGAAAACGCCTGAGTGAGCACGCCGCGGATATCAAGCACGGACGCGTGGCCGCTGAATGGTCCTCGGCCAATTCGCTCTGGCACGCCTGGGAGCGGCAGGTGGAAAAGGCTGGCGTTCCGTACCGGCGCAATGCGTTCCGCAACAGCTATATTTCCTACCGGTTGGCTATTCTGCAGGACATTAATCGGGTGGCGGAGGAAACCGGCACGAGCCCGGAAATGATCCGCCGGAACTATCTGGTTCCGATCTCCAGGACAGTTGCCGAAGCATGGTTTGCGCTGTGAGGTTCGTTCCTCTGCCCTGGAGAGTTCGCCTGCCGATCAGCTGCAACCGATTCGCGGGGCCTCTCCCTCGATCTTCATGTGGGCGCCCCGCCCGCGTTGTCTCCACACCGCGTTGACCCTCGCCCCGCCTTATAATGGGGATGTATGGGCATTGCTCCTGTCCGATTAATGGAAAGTGCGCCAGCCGAACACTCGGCTGCAAATTCTCGCGCCAAGCTCCTGAGAACCACCAAGAGTGGAATGGCCGCGCGTTACCAGGTGGGCACCCGCACGATCGAGAATTGGCAGTACTCGGGCGTCATCTACGCTCGCTTCGAGCAGGGCCGGGCCGTATTCGATGTGGCTGACTGCGACGAGCGACTCCTCGGCTGCGACAAAGGGAAACCATGCCATCACCTCAATCCAAACACTCGATGACCCCCTCTAGCCAAAACACCCCCGAAGTACCAAAACCATTCGTAACGAAGGAGGCGCTGGCGCGGCGTTACGGTGTGTGCGATCGCACCATAGAGAAATGGATGAAGGCGGGCATTCTCATCTTTCTCAAAGTCAACCGCGTCGTGCGCTTTCATGTCGAGGGCTGTGACGAGGCCTTGCGTAAACGCGGCTTCTTGAGTTGAGCCTTGTTTGCCTTACAAGATTCACAGCCATGTCCCGATCACGGCTTCTTCACAGGTTCGGCCTACCTCCATCGCGGTCGAGGGTGACGAAGGCACATCGGAGGCTCTCGCCGGGCCGGAATTGCACCGCCGCGTCCGGGCCGACTTTCCCGCTGCTCCCAACAAAACCGAATGGAAAACCTACGGCCATGATGACACTGAGGCAGCTTATTTGCGAAAATGCGCAGGAAGTCTTGGACACGCCTTCTTCCCGGCTTCCCGACACTACTCCGCCAACCTTCTCTTTGGTTCGTGGCCAATCTCGCGCCGCTGACAAACCCCTCACCCCTCACGCGCAGCAGTCACTCGATGACCGCCCAGTGGGTTGCGGACTGTATGAACTACAGCGCCCGGGGTTTGTGTCTGCGGGGCTTTTTGTGGGGACACTCGCGCCGAACCGGCGACCGGATTGCAGGAAAGCCTTGATTCTATTGGGCTTTGATGCACTGGCCAAAGAGGCGGCCGACGTGAAGTTGGATTTCCAGCAAATGAAGATGGTCGTCAAACACATTCCAAAAGCCCCGGTTTACTGGGCTTTTCGCAATTTGAATATGAGTCCTATAAACGTAAAAACCATGGCATCACCCTCGAACCACTGCGCTTGTGGGGAGGGTTGTGGGGAAGCCTACAACGTAGAAACGGAGGTCTCTTATGGCTAGCCTGCGGAGGACAAAGGGAAAGTTCCATACGATTCGAGGCCGCCGAGCCGATGGTTCCCCGTTCGAATCCGTTACGGATATTCCACAGGAACCGCCAGGACTAGCCCCGGGGGATCCAGAATACGCGGAAGCCAAAGCGGAACTGGAGAAGCAGGCGCTCGAGGAAGCGAACGATGTGGAAGCAAGATCGCGGAAGCGCAAAATGTCGGAAGAAGAATATGAGGCCCGAGCCAGGTACCGTGCCAAAAAGGTCCTGCGCGAAGACAACAAGGCGTCTCCAGCGGCATTCATAATTGCCTGGCTATGGGAGCACGTGATTAGGAACCGACTCCATTACACCAAGGTACGCTGCCTGTGCAATCTCATTGACGGCTTGATCGCCATTTTGGACAAAGAAGGCTGTGAGACAATTCACGAGGTGCGGCGAGAACACTTTGATTCCTACGTGTTTGAGCTTCGAAGCGCTTCGTACTCGCCGGGGGTTGTCAACAGTGCTGTGGACTATCTGAAGGCCCTGGGACGCGAAATTAGGCACCAAACAGGCAGCGTCGTAGCCGACGGGCTGCAGAAGGAGCAGACAGACTATGACGAGCGGCTGCCCTTTGCATTTGAAGAAATGATTCGCATTTTCGCAGCACTCCCCGAAGTTGTCGGTTCGCTGTTCCGCGAATGGACTCTGTTTCTGCTAATCATGCTCTATACCGAGATGCGGCCCGCTGATTCGGCAAGAACCAAACGAAAAGACATCCGTCTTGAGGACGGCGCTATAAGAATCACGTCCTCAAAAACGAAGGGATTCAGGAGTAAACACAAGTGGAAGCCAATGCATAAGCGGTTGCTCCGGTATGTGACGCAGATGCTGGCAGAAGTCGAACTCCAACCAGAAGATCTCCTGTGTCAGCATCTCGGTCACATGTCAGAACAATCCCTTTCGACCAAGTTTCGCGACATTCTCGAACACGCCCGGATTGATCAACTAAGGAACAAAGGGGAAAACCGGATCAATCCGTTTAGTCAAAAATCGCTCTATTCCATCAAGCACACCGCCTGTGTTTGGTACGATGCAACCGGTGGCAAAAAGCAGGACCAAAAAGATGAACACTGCGATTCTACCGAGCAGGCCAAAGAACACTATCGCCATGACACTCCTGATCCTACGGTAATGGAAATGAGGCGCCAAACTATCAATCGGATGCCAGATGTTGGCGTCGAATGGAAGAAGGCAGAGGCAGGTGTTGGAAAGGTAAAGAACCCCGCATGAGATACATCGTCAAACACCAGGCCGCGGACGAAAATATTCAATTACTCTTAGACGCCGCGGCACTAGTGGAACCCGAATGGATTACGGTCATTAATTGCGCGTACGGCGGCGGCATCAAAACATGCATCGGTCGTCACTTAGGGCCTGGAGACTTGGTTGGAAACAAGATAGCACTTCGTCCTACGCTCAGCGAATGCATCATAAGGAGACCTTTGCCGGAGGATCTGGTGGCGTATTTGCAGAAATTGCCCCAATCAGATCCATATTTTTGTCCTCGCCTGCATGAGATGACTACGGGGCAGTTTGGGAGTTCATGGAGAATCCTGTGTGCCACGGCGAAGTTGAAACTTCACATGCTCGTGCTCACGTGGCCGTACCGGGACGCCAATCAAGAGTCGATCAAATGGGAGCGCGCCCAAGGCTGCTTGGATAGAATTGCAGAACAATGGCTGTCAGAAGGGGAACGTGAGGAGCTCCGGGCGAAGGCCGCGAATTGGGCCCGCCTCGGATCCAAGACCGGGAACCGACGCCGACGGCTCACCCGGGCCCAGCTAATGGCTCCTCTGAAGTAAGTGCTCAGCACGACGGGGTTCAACTTGTACCGACGGGTTGTGACAGCCCCAGGGGTGCGGCTTGCCGGGGGGCAGCATCCCCGCCATCTGGTTTCACAACTGGTCTGGGATGCAACAAAGCACCTTTGCCCTGGCGAGCCGGTCGCCCCAAGCGCCAGCGGCGCATTGCCGGGAAGGATAGCGCGATGGGCCTGCGCCGCACGGACATGGCCGCTGCCCTCAATGGCGCGGAGCGTTCCCTTCTGGATTATAACAGCTCCTCCGGTTTCGCCCCCAGCCGATGGTCCCGGCCGAATTGCGGCCCTCGAGGCCGCCGGCTTTCTCGCGTTCCTCGTCAGCACCGAAGATGTCATTCTCACGCAAACCAACGGGAATTATTATTGGGTACGGCTCCAGAGTAAACAATCCTCGCAGCAAGCTGCGAGGCATTCCAGAATGTTGAACTTTGTCTCTTTTTTAATAAAGCCGAAGCAAGCTTCGGGGTATCAAACCCAACGAGAATGAAAATTGGTCGATCCAGGAAATAGCGCGCGGTCTGCAGCAGTTCATCCAGACGGCCCGATCTGCCGCCAGGAAAACCAGGGTGTTGGGATACTGGCGCGGGCTGTTGCCCCGGCGGCTGAGAATCTTCTCCTCCCGCAACATTTAACCATCAACCACCAACTGTTCCCTGGCGCGCCCGCCGAGTACCCGGCTGCAAGGCCCCGACACCCGTGAATTTCCCGATCAGCAATCCTTCTGCCCACCGCTCCCGAATTCGTAGCCCCACGATGCGCCAGGTGGAGTTCAAGAACAAGCTTCCCGCATCCGCGAGAAATGCCGAGGACGTTTTGACCTCCAACGTCTTCTCCCTCTTAAAATACAGCGACCGCCGCACCTGTCTCCGCCAGCTCCCTCCGCCTTGCCGGACTCGAGATCCCGGCCGCCGAATTCGACCAGGTCCCCTTCGCCTTCTGGCCTCGATACGACGATGGCCGGCCGCCATTGGGTAGCAATCCGCTGGAACACATTCCTTAATCGGGCCAGCGCTTCGCGGCCCTTGGCGCCGCCGTCCTCTTCGGCATGCACACCCGCGGTGGGTGATGCACCAGTCCCATCGGATGAAGCCGGGATGCTGAATACGAGCAAAGCGTAGGTGGCCGCCTTCATCTCTTGGCTCAACTTCTGCGCAAAGGTGAATTGGGTCTCGAAATCTTCGCTCGGAAGGTCATGCGTGTCATGCAATTGCCGCGCGTACAGGGGTGTTTTCTCCTTCCAAACTCGGTCAGACAAGAAATCTGAATGAAGACCAAAACTCTTGAAATTGCAGTCGATGAACTGCAGAACGCTGATTATCCGAATTGCTACGCGGCAATTCCACCGAACGGCAAAGTGTGCAGTCACACTGGACTGAGGCACACCCACTTGTACTCAATGCTCGCAGCCGGGGGCGCTGCGCGGCCTTATGTCCGCGTTGTGAACCTGCGGGAACCCGGCGCGAGCAAGGGCAAGACCCTATTCCATGTCGGCGATTTTCTCCGCTACCTGGATCTGCATGCCAAGCAACAGGGTTCTGGCGAGCAACGCTCCGCCATCCAGGATCGGGACGTCACGCGGCGGAGGTGATTAGCCAAAGGGCTGATGGCCAGGCAAAACCAATTCCGACCATCTCAAGCCCGATCTCCTGACCAGTAAACATGGTGCCGGGGGGAATGTTTTTCAGAGCCCTGAACAAGAGCGCTTCGCGAAACACGTCGCCGTGGCAGAAAGACAGTATGAACAACGATTTGCAAAGCGCCGAGTTCCGGGAACGGTGGGCTTATATCGCCGAGCCGGGATGGGAAATCAACCAGGAAGTATTCAGCCGGGCCGACCGCCGCCGGGCCAAAGTCCTCCACTGCGCGATCCCCGTGACGCAAGCCAAACGGCTGACGGATGCGGCCTTTCCGACGGGATGGGACGTCGACAAGTGCCTCATCGCCAGTGTCGGTCGCAAAGCCCGGCCGGAGTTGGAAAACTGGGAGTACAGCCCGCAAATCGGAGCCGTACCGCAGCTCCCCTACCAGAGGAGCCCAGGCACATGGCCCGAGAGCTGCGCCAATTTGTGAACGAACTGGAGGCATGCCGGCGAAGATTGGGGATGAATAGAGGACGGCCGGAAAAGGGAAAGCTGCAACTCCTGTAAATCGTCGCCAAACAAGTGGTCGATGAAACCAAGTCCATCGCCGTTCACCATCGGTGGTTGGCAGGGCAATTACGTCGGCCTCCGCGCAGCAGCGTGTTCCGCCTTGAAACGTTGCCGATAGCCTTGGGCTATGAGAGAAGAACAAATCGCCCGCTTGAGTTCCGCCCAGCACGTTCAGGGCCTCTTGCTTGCCTGTGGTCTTAAACAAAGAGTCGCGCCGTGCGTCCTGGCGGTCGCAGCTGGACTGACTGGGCCAGACTCTTGGCGGGAGGAGGTGGTTGCTGAGGCGCGCCTATTCTTCGCCCGGCGCGCGGGTCTGGTCCCCACTGGACTGGAAGAACTCCCTTCGCGGTGGCTGCAGCAGTTGCCGAGGCACTTGGAAAGCAGGGACATGGGGCCTTTCATGATCACCAGCCTCGCGTTCGATCAGGGACTCCTATGTGTTGCTTTCGCACATGAAGTCGCCAGCCAGACAGGGCGCATGACTATGTGGGACGACCTCCGTTTCGTGTTGAATTTGTCGCTCCAGCCAAACATCTGGCATCCATTAGCGCGAAAAGAGGAATTGGAAGTCTGGAACCGTTGCCCCAAGTTGCGCGGGGAACTATTCGCCTTGGACTGAAGATCTACGAGCGTGCTCTCACGAAACTGGCTCTCACGAAAGGGTGCGGCTGAAAAGCTTGACGTCTCGGTCGACACCATTGAAAGAAGGGCGATCCCGTGGCAGGACGATCCGGTGCCGGGGAAACTTCGTTACAAGTGCCTGAAACTCGGGGAGGAAACACGGCAGGAACGACGATACTGCGAGGAAGATTTGGAGGCGCTGCTGGTTCCAATGCCACGTTGAAAGCATAAGCCACACCCACCGCGGGCGCGGATGGCTGGTCACGAACCAGGAAGCGCGGGAGTATTGGGTCATGCTCCCAACTTGGCTCAAGGCGAAGGGGGCGATCGAGGTGGAACTTCCGCGAGGTCACAAGCTGGATTCAGCCATAACCGAAACGGTCAAAACGACAGTCTCGGCGGCATGCGAGGCTATGAGTGCATTCAAAGAGGACGTCGCCGCCGCTACGGTTGCGAAGCGCAAGGCACGCAAATCGGAGAATGCGAAGTCGCTTCCACCCGAGTTTAAGAATGGAGACGCAGCGGTTGCATCATCCTCAAAGCCCATCATCTCAGACTTGTCCCTTGCGACTCTGCCGTCATCAATAACGGTGGCGTGAAGCTACGCTATTCCGCTACAGCGAGGTTGGAGTCAGAGAAAAATGCGGAAAACGCTCCGACAAACGCAAAGTGTTCCTTTCATGGGTTATGACAAGCAGCACTTTTCGTAAGCCCCTGAGAATCAACGAGCGGAAACCTTCGCTAACCTGCCGAAACATGCCGCAACAATATCAAGCAATAACAAGTTGCAGGCAGGCATCCCAAAACGGCCTTTATCTGTTACGCTGGCTGTAGCATGAATTCCATTCCGGGTGCGCACTTAAGCAGCCCGTGAACGCATTCGCGCCAGCCAACTTCCGCGACGTTCCACCTCGGACAGCGGCACAGTAATTGGCGAAACACAACAATGCGAAAGAACTCGCCAGTCAGTGACCGAAGAAACCTTCGCAAACGGCCAGCCTGGGCATGTGGGAGATCCCGCATTCAATCCCACCCGTGCCGCTTCATCCAAGCCAGATTCATCGAGCATTGTTACATCAATGCCGATATCGAAGACGCCCGCCGCCTCACCGCTCTCCGAACTGGACCAATGGGTGTCGGCTGAGCGCCTTCTTGAAATCCTTTGGGATGAACGGAGCCGCCCTAGCCTCCAGTGGATCAGAAAGGAAATGAAGTGCAGAATGTTGCCGCACGTTCGCCGCGGTCGGCTCATATTTTATCGGCCGAGGTCCGTCATGGAATGGTTCAACCAGCGAGAGTGCCGACCGAACAGCATGAAATAGCCATTCGGCCAGAAGTCGTCGTATGGGGACTGGACGCCCGTCCTCGAGTCGAACTGTCGCCTGAGGAGCAACCCGTTACGCCCTCTATCGTATATCTGCTTGGGATTATCTTTATGGGAATTGCCGCCCTCAAATTTAAGTCAGGAGACATGGAGGCCATGGGCAAAAACCTCGGCGGCTCCGTCATGCTGTTCCTGGTCCCGAAGATCGTGGAAGTAATCATCACCTGGGCCGCCAAATAGCGTACCCCTGGGCGAGGGCGGACCGGAATCGAAACGCCGGTTCAATTCCGCTCTGTCCAGCTTGTCCGAATTTGGCAAGTCGAGGCTTTTTCGTCTCCCGAGTCACGCATGGAGTCACAAATCACCACGGGTCAGCAGCTCTTCATTAGGTCGGCTCCCTATGATCTCAAACGTCCCGGCGGCGCCGTCGGTGAGCTTGGGACCGGGGAATGAGGACGTCACGGCAACCATGGGTCGTGGAAATCGCAACTTGAGCTTCATCTGAGAAGCGCTGGATTGGTGGCGTGTCGGGCCACTGCGGTGGGCCGCAGCGGCATCGAGCATGTCAGGCAGCCATTGCTGGGCGGGTTGAACTCAGGCGGTGCAGCTCTTGGCCGATGGTCTCCCGGAAGCGCTTGATGGCGGCGAATGGCACGAGGTTCTTTGCTTTGGCATCGAGCGACTTCTTGCGGATTGCATCGGCGCCTTCCACGGAATAGAGGTTCTCGATGGCTTGCTCAACTCCTTTGGCGAAGCTTACGGAAATGGAGGACCTGCAGCGGCCGGAGTTGGCAATCACTCCGTTTTTCCGAACGAACGCGGAATATTTAGTGCTTCGTTCTGGCAGCTCGGAGGCGGCGATCTCGAGGCGGTGCGGCTTGCATTGTAAAGCAGTGGGCGCTCTAATCCATGGTGCCGAACCGACTGCGTTGCAGATCGTACGTTTGGCTCAGTATTTCGAGATGATGCCACAGAAACTACTGATGGAGGATTTTAGGCCCGAGGGCGTCACCGAAGCCTTGGATTGGGATTTGACAGGAAGGGATCTGAGCGGAAGCAAGAAGGCCTGATGGATCTTGCGAAAAGTATCGAAAGGGGAGGCCGAGTCAAAGGCGGCGGGAAGTTTGTAAGCTAAACTCGTCTCCCTTCCTCAACTCAGGTCACTTGAGCAACCATTTGTTTTCACCTCGCAATCGCGGAGACGACCGCCTTCTCAGGGCCGATGGCGTTCAACGCAACCGTTCGACATACAGCACGTCAATGTCAGTGATGCCAACGAACCCGAGGACAGCGCGCAGATACGACTCATGGAAAAGTCGGTTCATTGCCTGGCCCGAGCGGATTCTCGGAGCGCTGGCGCCAGCTCCCGACTGAATTCCGCGAGCAGCGCGCTCAAGGTCGTGGCGATGGCTTGTGGGTTGCCGCGCGTGGCGGGGCCGGGTCTGGTCAAGCGAGTCTGACCGATCTTTATGGGTTTATCAGCACCGGCAGCGGTGAGCCGCCATTTCGCGAGCAGCGTTCCCCGCCCTTCAGTATCCACGTCGAACTGTTCCACATTGACGGATACTCGCACTACTAACCGGTCGCGTTCAAAAGCGGAGAGATAAGCCCGGTCCGAGGCCAGCAGCATGGAGAGATTATGCGCCAACGTCTGCCGGAAGGAATGGTCCAGCCGCTCGGCCCAAAGCGCAGTTTCGAGGTACTCAACTTCGTCGGCGCTCTTGCGGACAACCATTGAATCTCGCAGAAGATATGAAGGCATCTTCACGAACCCGACTTCAACCGAGGACTGCTGCGCTGTGCTCGAGGCCTGCTCGGGTGCCGGACCAGGCACCAAAACGAAGTGTCGCGTTGGCACCCGCGCAGGCTTTATGACGCATCCGCCCAAGAGCAAGCACAGACTGAACATGATGAGGAGCAGGTGGAGATAACTTGGCCGTTTCATTTCAAGCCTCATTCTTTGGGTTTCTTCCTCCCTGCTAACAAAGCGTTCGGATTGCGTTGCAGGAATTCGGCGAGGTCGGCAACAGCGCGGCTCGCGTTACCTAGTTGCTCCAGCGCCTGTGTAAGATCGGAGCCAAAGGAGTTATCAGGGCCCAGCAGGTCGGAGAGGTTCTGGGCACCCCGGCGGACCTCGGCAAGTGTCTTCTGTGCTTCAAACAGCGTATTCGTGAGATTGTCGGCTAGCGGGTCCACGCGACCGTCAATCCTCGCCAATAGCGCCTCCGCGCGGTTCAACGTCCGTCGCAGGGAGACAACGGAGTTGGTCAGGTCCGGTGAGGCGAGAAGTTGATTTGCCGCCCCGAGCAGGTTGGTCACGTCGGCGTTGATCTGCGGAAGGTCCAAATGGCCCAGGCTGGTATCCAAATGACTCAGCAAAGCAGTCAGTTTCGCCGAAATTCCGGGCAGGTCAAGCTGCTCGAGGTGGTCCAAGAGTCGCTGCACCTGGCTGGGGATGGTCGGAATCTCCATGTACTCGGGCTTGAGCTGATGAAACAACGCAGGGGGCGCCGCCGGCACCATGTCCAGGCTCACGTAAAGGACCCCGGTCACTAGACTCTCGGCGTCCAGGCGGCCACGAAGACCCCGACGGATGTTTTCATTCACGTGGGCCTGGCTGCCGATCTGAAGCGTCTCATCGGACTTGGATTGGACGAGCTTTTTGTCAACCGCAATAATCACTGGCATGGCGTAGTCGTCGCTGGGTTGATTGTGGCGGATCAGAATCTGGTCCACCTTGCCGATGGTCACACCCCGGAATTTCACAGGAGCGCCCGGGTTCAAGCCTTTGAGCGAGCCGTCGAAGTAAAGGATGGACTTTTGTTGCTGGTGGAAAAGGTTGCCGGAACTGAAGATAAGCACTCCAGCCACGCCTAATGCCAGACCGATGACGAGGAACAAGCCGAGAGCTGTGGGATTGGATGTTTTCATGGTGTCGTACCCCGCCCAGATAATTCGCCGCGGGTGAGAAAGGTCCTTATCTTCGGGTCAGGGGAATGCTCACGCAGTTCCGTGGGATTGCCCTGGACTCTCACGGTCCGCGATTCGGCATCGAGGAAGATCGAGTCGTCGGCGATGGTGAAAATGCTGGCCAGTTCGTGGGTGACAACCACAACAGTGGCGCCCAATGTGTCGCGCAGTTCCAGGATCAATTGGTCCAGGTTGCGCGAAAGGACAGGATCCAGCCCGGCTGAGGGTTCATCGAAAAACAGGATTTCCGGGTCCAGCGCCATGGCGCGAGCCAGTCCCGCCCGCTTGCGCATGCCGCCGGAAAGCTCGGCAGGATAATAGTCCTCAAAGCCCGCCAAGCCCACTAGCGCCAGCTTGAGCCGGACGACCTCTTGCCGGTCGGCTTCTGGCCAATCAGTATATTGAGCCAGTGGGAGTTCGACGTTCTCCGCCAAGGTCATGGAGCTCCAGAGCGCGGCACTTTGGAAGAGTACACCGAACTTGCGCACCCGAGCGCGGCGCGCCTCTTCGTCCGAGCCCCAAAAACTCCGGCCGTCGTAGAGGATGTCTCCTTGAGCAGGCGGCTGCAGGCCGATCATCGTCCGCAGCAGCGTGCTTTTGCCCGAGCCACTTTCACCCATGATGACGAACACCGAACCGCGTTTGACGCGGGCACTAATATCGCGCATGACCACGTAGGGACCGTAAGCCATGCTCAGTTTCTTGATCTCAATTTTGATGTCCTCGGTGTTCATGTCCCGCGTTCAAATGTGCAGCGCGTTGCAGAGCACCGCAAAAATGCCGTCCGTAGCGATGATCGCAGAAATCCCTGACACCACCGCCCGGGTGGTGGCCTGTCCCACTGCGGCGGCAGTATGGCCGCTCTGGATTCCCCGGAGACAGCCAGTGTAGGCCACGAGGAACCCAAAGAAGGTGCCTTTGACGATGCCGAGCAGGAAGCTCTTGAATTGAATGGCCTGGATCGTGCGGTTGACATACTCAGTGGAGGTGATGTCCAGCATGCTGACCGACACAAAGAAGCCGCCCGCGATGCTGATCAGGTCGGCAAAAACGCAGAGAAAGGGCATCATCAGGACCAGAGCGACCATCCTTGGCAGGACCAGGAACTCGATGGGCGACAGACCAAAGGTTTCCAGAGCACTGATTTCCTCATTGACCTTCATGGTCCCAAGCTGGGCCGCGAAGGCAGCGCCGGTGCGACCGCACAGGATGATGCCGGTCATGATACAGCCCATCTCCCGCACCGTGGCGATGCCCACCAGGTCGGCCACATAGATGGAGGCACCGAACCGTTCCAGTTCAAGTGCTCCCACAAAAGCCAGAATCAGCCCCACTAAAAAATTGATCATGGCCACTATGCCCAACGCCTGGGGGCCGGTCTGTTCCATGACCAGAAAGGCGTCGGCCCAGCGGAACTGTGCGCGACCCCGCAGCAGGTTCACCAGCGCCATGAGGTTTTGGCCCAAAAAGGTGAAGAGCCCCAGTATGCCGTCCCACCCCTGGATCGTGCGCTCACCCACGCTTCGGAAAAAAGAGACTTTGGCTAGCGTGCGGTGCGCATCCACTTTTTCGGGCACTGCCTGGGCCAGGCGCAGCAATCGGCGCGCGCCCTCCGGCAGTCCGTCGTAGCCGATTTCGATGTTGCGTCCGCGGACTAGCCCGGCGCACTGGCTGATGAACGCCACAAAGCGCGAGTCCCAGCCGGTCAGGCCGGCCGTGTCGAATTCCACGGACTTCACGGACGGCTCCTTACTCAAGGTTTCTCGAACAACCTCCACGCCGGGTAGCGTGGGCCCCTCTCGCCAGTTGCCCGACACCCTGGCCAGCAACACCCCCGGCGACGTCCGCACAGCCACCAGATTCGGGATGGAGGCGGTTGTTTTCATGGGCTCTCCATTGCTAAATCAAAGACGCCCGCGTGACACTTCCATCGGTGCAGGCCATCCTCGGAACGAATCTGCAGGGCCAGTTCAATCGCGGGCGTGGTCATGGCGCAACCTTTTCGGGTTCGAGAGCGACGGCTTTGGCTTGTTCGGGCCTGCTGTAGGGGCGTGCCCTGGGCACGCGCAATTCCAGAATTCCCTCGCCAAAGGTGGCCCGGATTTCTCCGCATGCGTCCGGTGGCAATGGCAACTGGCGAACGAAGGCACCAGCGGGACGCTCCACCCGCACGGGTTCCCCGCCCCGATGCCTGGGCACCCGCTGCCCGCTAATGTAAAGCCCGTCGCTACGCACACGCAGTTGTATCTCCTCGGGTTTGAGACCAGGCAGGTCTACGTCGAACACGTACTCTTGCCCGGTCTCGGTTACGTCCACGGCTGGAAACCAGTCGGTGTCCCCGTCCCGCATTTGGCACGCGGGCACGGCGTTTAAGGAGGCTACGAAGAGATTCCTGTTATTGCTGATGTTCTTGGTATTCATTTTCAAGTCTGGATTTGAGTTCCAGCTCCAGATCACGCCAATCGTTTAACTTCATATTTTCAGCGCCTCCATATGAGGCATACGCGGCGTTCACCAATCCGCGGAGTCTCTCCGGGAGTTGTGGCAACACGGGAGCATGCAGCGTGAAAGCGTTTGTTGGCTGGGGATTGATTCTGGGCGTTTTCACTGCTTCAAAACCTTATCGTGCTGTCGTCTGGCAGGCTGACTGTGTGCCGGATGCTATGCGGGCATCGCGCTTGCGGGCGCTGTGCGCTTCCCAAAGAGGGTGTTCCGCATGGCGCAGTGGCCTTGCCAGAGTCAGTTGCCTGAATCGCAAACTTACCCAAGGCAGAACCGAACCGCTCACGCGTGGCGAAGTTCCCAAGTCCGTTATCCGAGGCCATGTTGGTAGAAAGGCAGGTTTCATTTACAGTGTTCCTGGTTTTCGCGCGCTTCGCGCCGTTGGGCTCGAACAGGTCCTGGAGGGCGCCCATCAACTGCTGCCGGAGGTTGCCTTCCTTGCTGACGAATCCATCGGCCCCCGCCTCCTCAGCCATCGCTTTCGTAATCTGACTGTCATCCGAGGTGACGATGATGATGGCAGGCGGGTGCTCACGCTGCTTGATGTATCGTATGGCTTGTATGCCGTTGAGACGCGGCATGTGGACATCCATCAGGACCAACTCGGGCGACACCATCGACACATGGCGAAGAGCCTGGGATCCATCGGTTGCAGTGCCAACGAGATCGAAATTGCCGGCTTCTTCCAGAATGTGAGCGAGGATTTTCAACATGAACGGAGAATCATCCACCACCAAAGTTGTAACTGTGGTCTGAGATGTGGCCTTTGTCCTATTGCGTGGGTGGGTATTCATGATCTCGGTTCGCCTTCTCCGACCAGGAAACGAACGCTGTCCTGATAGACCTGAAGTTCGTGCGCGCGCGCGTCGTCCGGATTACGCGTTGAGTCCAAGTATTGAATCACGCAGTCGGGACAACAGAAAATCAATGGCCCCCCTTCTTCACGGTGTATCTTGCAACAGCCCTGTCCCTCGACCGGTTTGCCGCAAACGAAACACTTCTCCCGGACGGCGCCACTGACTTGCGCTGCACGTGGTTCACCCTCATCGGCGGAGTTCATAATCCTGTTTTGAGTTGCGGTGCGGCCTTCACACCCGGTTGGGCTTTCGATGACGGTTCATCGGTTCGCCGATCATTCCGTGCAGGTTGGTCGTGCCAGGCGAGCGCGTACAGCACGCTGAGGACGACGACTGCGATAAGTAATAGTGGGTGCATAGGGCTTACTGGGAAAAGGGTTTGAGTTTGGCCAAAATGGCCTCCTTGGTCGCGGTGCCGATGATGCGCAGGCACGGATTTCCACGGACAAAATAGACCAAGGTCGGGACCGACTGAATATCGTACCAAAGACTAAGGTCGAGATTGTCGTCCGCGCTGACTTTGACCACCTTGACCTTGCCTGCACAGGCGCTGGCTAGTTCCTGAAGCACAGAATCGAAAACCTGGCATGGCCGGCTCCAGGGAGCCCAGAACTCAACCAGTACCGGTTGCTTTGACTGCAGGACTTCCGCCTTGAAATCCTCGGCTGCGATCAGGGGCAGTGCATCATTTTGGGTATTCAAGTTTTCGGTATTCTTCAACATGATCAGGCTATATGCACAGCCTGTGCCACAGGGCGGACAAGAACGTAAGGCGCTCAAAGACAGCAAGTAGCGCATCGACTGGCCAGTTTCCGCCGGGGTCATAAAATTGAAGGCCCCGAAAAATCGTGTGGCGTTCGCGCGCGCTTCCATGGCTCTTAGTCCTCGATGAGAATGAAATGACTGCCGCTATTGCTCCATACCCGTAACAGCGTGCGCTTGTCCTTGGCGTTTTGCGTCAATGTCGAAGCCTCCCCCGCGTTCCTGACTTCCTTGCGGTTGATGGATAGAATAACGTCGCCGGGCCGGAGACCTGCTTGCGCAGCCGCCGAATACGCGTGGAGATCGAGCACCACCGCACCCTGCACATCACGGGGGATGCTGAGCTTCTGCCGGAATTCGCTGTTGAGCTCACCTATAATCACTCCCTGCAGCGCACCAGGATCCTGTTCATAGGCATTTCGGGCCGCCTTGGCGAGGAGGTCGCTATTGGATGCCTGGCTGATGGTGACCCGGAGCGGCTTGGCCGAACCGTCGCGCAGAACCTCAACCGGAACAGTCTGACCAGGTTTGATCTCTGCCACCGAGAGCTTCAGTTGACGGGCGCCATGCACATCCTTGCCGCCGAACCGCGTGATCACATCGCCGACTTCGACCCCGGCCTTCTCAGCGGGTCCGTTGGGGGTCACAGCGCCCACCAGCACACCCACGACGCTGTAAAGCTTGAACTCTTTAGCGAGCTCTGGCGTCAGATCCTGAGCCTCGACTCCGAGATAGCCTCGGATGACATACCCATATTTCACTAGGTCCGTCATCACTCTGCGGGCAAGGTCTGAAGGAACAGCAAAGCCGATGCCCAAGTTTCCGCCAGAGCTGCTGAGGATGGCGGTGTTGATGCCGATGAGGTGGCCGGCGACATCCACCAGCGCCCCACCCGAGTTGCCTGGATTAATCGGGGCGTCGGTTTGGATAAAGCTCTCATAATCCTCGATGCCCATGCCCCCACGGTCGGTCGCGCTGACGATCCCGTGCGTCACGGTTTGGCCCACCCCAAAGGGATGGCCGATCGCCAGCACCAGATCGCCCACCTGTACGTTTCGGCTTTCAGCCAGTGGAACCGTGGGCAGGTGGTGGGCGGCGATCTTGACGACCGCGATGTCACTCTTGGCATCAAGTCCAATGACCTTGGCCTTGAACTCGCGCCCGTCCTGCAGGGTCACCTCGACCACGTGTGCCCCATCTAAAAGATGGCAGTTGGTCAGGATGTAGCCGTCCTCGGTCACAATCACGCCAGACCCAAGCCCAGACTCCAGTGGGCGGTGAGAACGCCCGCGAAGCACTCGGCCTAATAGGTACCGCTGTAAAGGATCTTGCACGCCGCTGGCCAGATCAGCGGGACTGTCGGAGCTCAGGGCCGTGACGATTCGTACCACGGCAGGTGCAACCTTTTCGACCGCCGGGGCGAAGCTTTCGAAACTTCTATCGAAACGCTGCGCTGGCACTTCATTAATCGACGCATTGAGCGTCTCGCCCGACGGCCCCGACTCGGTTGTGGAATCCAGTTGGACTCCCCGGACCAATGTCGCCATCAGGACCACGGCCCCGAAAGTCAGCAGCGATTGCGGTTTGTGAATCTGCATTCTCATTTTTTCATCATGGGCGAAAAAGCTGTCGCATGGAGGCTTGCTTCTTTGTCTCAGCCCTCCTGCTCTCTAATCAGCCGCTGAAAATCGCGAGCAACGGATTTGTCGCGTGCCCGCAATTCGGCCTTGCGCCACTCCTTCAACGAGCCGTCGGGCATTGCCAGCGTGGCCCTGGCTTCATCCATAAGCCACTGGATCGTATCATCAAGGATCGCTATGGATTCCTGACGTGTTAGCGGCTGAAAGGGCTTCAGCGTTCTTGCCTTGGGCGGCAGGGCGGCTGGTACTGCCCAGCGTTGCGCCCTGTGTCGTTCCCAAAAACTTTTCAGGTTCATAATCGCAATTTGCATTGATTTCCTGATCTCAGTCTGGCTGGTGAAAGGCACCTATTCTCGAGGTTGTTGATCCTGCGGCGGACTTTCTTCAGGGCGGCATTTTGCAGTTGGCACACGCGTTCGCTTGAAAGGCCAAGCTCCTGTCCAGTCTCGTCGAGTGTCTTTGGCGAGTCCCCCTCCAACCCGAAGCGTAAACGCAGAATAACCTGCTCCCGTTCATCCAGCGTCTGGACGATCCCCCGCACCATCACCGTGCGTGCCTTGCCATCCAGTTTTTCGTAAGGCGACTCGGCTCTCTCATCCGCAATGATCTCGGCGTAGCTACCAATGTCCTCACCGTCGATCTGTGCGTCGAGGGAGGCAGGACGAATGGCCGCCATCCGCATCTCGGTGACCCGCCGTGCGGTGGTCCCCACTTCCGCGGCCAGCTCGTCGTCCGTTGGCTCCCGGCCCAATTCTTCCTCCAGTCGCGAAGCGGTCCGCCTCATTTTGCCGAGCTTGTCCACCACGTGCGTGGGTAGTCGCATGGCTTTGGACTGGCTGGCCAGCGCTTTTGTAATCGCTTGCCTGATCCACAGCGCGCCGTAGCCGGACAACTTCGCCCCCTTGTTGGGGTCAAACCGATCGACGGCCCGCATCAGACCAATGTTGCCTTCGCTGATGAGGTCCAACAGCGGCAAACCGATCCCTTCGTAAGCCCGGGCGATCTTGACGACCAGCCGCAGGTTGGACTTAATCATCTGCTCACGAGCTTCCCTGTCCCCTTTCTTGATGCGAGCCGCGAGTTCCATTTCTTCTTGGGGGGTGAGCAGCTTCGCTCGGCCAATGTCTCGGAGGTACAGCGAAATGCACGTTTCGCCCTGGAATGTGTCGCGCGCGCCGCGTGACTGTGATTTCCAGGCAGGTGAACCGTCAAATTCGTCTAAAGTCTTCATTGTTTCGATCCGTTCGGGTCGTCGTTGAAAGCACTTACATTTTTTGTGCCACCGTTGGGTAATGCGCCGTTTCCGTTGCAGGCGCGCCATTTGTGCAATTTCCCGCATCGCCATTTCCTCACGGAACCCCGTATGAATTTTCGTGCATTCGAAAAACCGCATGTCATCTCGGCCTGCCGTTTCGGAAGCAAGTCCCTGTAAAGCCTTGGCTTGCGTGCAGGTTTAGGTGTTGGCACGCGACGTGATTAAGGAACCTCGATTGCGGGATGAAGGAACGAATATGATAAAATCTGGTCTCAGCTTCGAAACGCCAGTCAGACCTGGTTTGCACCGATTAATCAGCCAGTTCGGTTGTTCGCCCCACTCGGTCATGACGAAACGGACTTTTCGAGTATCTGCCTCCAGCGAGGGCGAAGCCGGAGTCCATTCCTCGTCTTGCACATCCCGCACGCATGAGCTGAAACTGGGCGAAGCCGGTCGGCCCATCTTCGGATTAACAAAAGGAATTGTAACGGGGGTGGCCAATGCGTGAGCCCACCACCACGCCAGCTATAACACTGCCAGACTGGGGCGAGCGGTACGATTGCCGTCCGGCAAAATTCTCCTGCGACAAGGATGCGCCTTTTGAGACCCCTCCAGAGGCTGAAACAGATTACGCCGCTGCTACCAACGGGCGGTCAAGACTCGCCAAGGATCGGAGGCTCAAGCTGCGGGTATCGGCCGTGGGGTTCCTTGCCGCACTTGTAGTTTGCCTAGTCGCCACACCGTTTGTTCAGGGTTTGGAGGAGGGCCAACTCTACCAAGCCGTACTGTTCACGCTGGTTATGTGCACGGGCTTAATTGCCAGTGGTTCCTGCCGCAGACTGGCGTTCGCCCTGGTGAGCTTCGCGCTCGCTGCCATATGGCTCAACCAAATTTGGCCCCAGAAATGCCCAGCACTGACGTTTATTCTGCCAGCGATCGCGTTTCTCGGAGTAGTCATAGCGTCGCTGTTAGGGTTCGTTCTTCGGGCCAAACGGGTCGATGCAAACGTCCTTTGCGCCGGCATTTCTGTTTACCTGATTTTGGGATTGCTCTGGGGGCTCGCCTACACATTCGTGGCGCAAGTGAATCCCAACGCGTTCTCGTTCAACACTCGTTCGGGAACGGCGGCGGTGATGAGTGGGTTCACCGCCATCTATTTCAGTTTTACAACTCTGATGACTGTGGGATACGGCGACATCACCCCGGTGGCAGATGTAGCGCGGATGCTGGCGATGCTTGAGGCGATGACCGGCACGCTCTTTGTCGGGGTGATGATCGCCCGCCTGGTTTCCCTGTACTCAGCCTCTGGGCAGAGGCACGCGCCGCCCCACAATCAAAGCCCGAGCAACCACTCGTAATCTTCAGTTATGATCGATGCTATCACCAACTTCATTGAAACCAGGGACAGGCCCAGGACAAGACCGCCTGTGGCCAGGATCACACCGATAGTTCCGCCTTACCCTGAGGTTAGAAAAGGCGAACAACGGACCGGGTTCACTAAAGTGTTCCGTTGGCCGGTTCCGGCCTTTCAGACGCCTCAACCAACGACGGTCGAAGTCGCTGGCTCCTTCAATGGGTGGCGTAAGGTCCCTCTGAGTTATGATCCGCCAAGCAGAACCTGGCAGGTCATTCTGAACGATATCGAGGGCAATCGCACACACCGCTACGTAATCCTGGTGGATGGAAAACCGATCTATGACAAAACCTGTGACGGATTGGCTGCTCCCCAAACTCCCGAGGAAGCAGAGTGGGGCATCACAACTCCAAGAGGTCCCCGGGTTTTGCTCCTGTTCTCCCAGACCAAATGATCCTGAGACAACAATCGCAAGCGCGTCAGGAGCATCGGTTGCGTGGCCAGTTGCCCGTCAGCAGGCGGAGAGCGGATTTCAATGCAGGTGGAATCAGGATTTGCCACTCAACAGGGCGTGGGTTCGAATCTTGGCGAACCTTGGAACCTTTCCGGCGCATTATGAGACGAATGGACACACGTTTTACTTTCCGAATCAGGGTCTACCCTGCGGAGATCGTATGAAAGATTGGGCATGGCTGCTTCCTTGCTGGGTTTGGAAATACTTCTTTGCGCAGTTCCCCAGAGAAAGAGTGCTCTTGGATGGTCGGACCCGTTTCCTTATACGCTTGGATGAAGAGTTCGCGTTGGTTTACGACCCGCATGGGAAGGCAATGCTGCCTAAATCATATCCAAATGAATGAGTTGCTTCATCAATCAAACCGCATGACGCGATGGATCATAACCCTAGGCGCTGCTTTTATGACCGAGATCGGCCGATTGGGAAAGGCCGGGATGTTTCTGAGCCAATCGTTGCTCGATTGTCTGACAGCGCCAATCAAAGGCGAGCGGGTTTTGAGGCAGACCTGGTTCATTGGGTGGAAATCGATGCTGGTGATCGCCTTGACCGGAACCTTCACGGGGATGGTCGTGGCCTTGCAGGGGTTTCCTACCCTGCGGCGAGTCGGCTCCGAGGCCCTTCTCGGGCCGATGGTTTCACTGTCACTCATTCGCGAACTAGGCCCGGTGTTGACGGCGCTGATGGTCACCGGACGGGCCGGTTCGGCGATTGCGGCGGAGATCGGCATCATGCGCACCACTGAACAGATCGACTCCCTCGAATTGATGGGCCTCAACCCGTTGCGGTACGTGGTCGTGCCGAACGTGCTTGCCTCGCTTCTGGCCTTGCCGGTGCTCACGGTGGTTTTTGACGTAATCGGGATCCTTGGGGGTTACCTGGTTGGCGTGCGGCTCCTCGGCCTCAGCGGCGGCACGTATTTCGGGGAGATGAGCAATTATGTCGAGATGAAGGACATCCTGGGAGGAATCTACAAGGCCCTAACCTTTGGCCTGCTCATCGGCTGGGTGTGTTGCTACAAAGGGTACCACAGCCGGTTCGGGGCCGAAGGCGTCAGCGCGGCTACAACCCAAGCCGTGGTCAATGCCTCGGTGCTCATCCTGGTTTGCGACTACTTTGTGACTTCGGTTGTCTTTTAGGAGGAGCCATGATCCGAGTCCATAATTTGTGGAAATCCTTTGGTCGCCAGGAGGTACTGCGCGGGGTGTCGTTCGAGGTTCAGCCGGGTGAATTCATGGCGCTCATCGGAGGCAGCGGCTGCGGCAAGAGCCTGCTGCTGAAACTCCTGGTCAGCCTTCTTAAACCGGACAACGGCCGAATTTGGGTCTCCGGCAAGGATCTCGCTGCCTCCAGCGGGAAAGAACTCGAGTCCCTGCGAAGCCGCATCGGCTTCGTCTTCCAGGGCGGGGCGTTGTTTGATTCCATGACCGTCTATGACAACGTGGCGTTTCCCCTGCGCGAAAAGACTAGCCTCGGCGAGAAAGACATCCGCCGCAAAGTCACGGGAGAACTCGAACTGGTGGGTCTGCGCGATGCCGAACACAAATTCCCCGCCCAACTCAGCGGGGGCATGATCAAGCGGGTGGCACTGGCCCGTGCCCTCGTGCGCGATCCGGAAATCGTGCTCTTCGACGAGCCGACGACCGGCCTGGACCCGGTCGTCTCGCGTGCCGTTCTCGATCTGTTTAACGAGGTGCACCAGCGCCTCAGGCTGACCGGGATCCTGGTTTCACACGAGATTCCGCGGATTTTCGAGATTGTGCAAAAGGTGGCGATGCTGCACGAAGGCCGGATTGTCGCCGTTGAATCACCAGAACGGTTTTGTGCTTCGCCCGAGCCAGTGATCCGCCAATTCGTGAACGGAAACACGACGGCTCAATCGTGCCTAAATGGGGAAACTGGTCCGAGAGCGTGTTTTGAAAACCCTGTGAAGCCTTCCTGCTCGTCGTCGTTCTCGTGCTCGCCCTCGGCTTTTCGGGATTTCTCGATTACGAGCACGAGGACGACGACGAGAACGAGCCCAGTCCTGCATTTTCCAAAAATGAACTGAGATGAAAAAGACGTACTTAGAATTCGTGGTGGGTCTGTTCCTGGCCATCGGCATCGGCTGTCTGGCCTGGTTGAGTATCAAGCTTGCTCGGAAGGAGTTCTTCGCCAGAAACGGCTACGAACTTCAGGCCTCGTTCAGCAATGGCAGCGGCTTGCGCCGGGGCACACCTGTTGTTATCGCGGGCGTCGAAATTGGCCGGGTCGCGAGTGTCGGCCTTGAGGATTACGAGGCCAAAGTTCGCCTCGTGGTTCAGCCAGGGGTGGTACTGCAAGGCGACACCATCGCCTCCATCAAGACCAAGGGCCTGATTGGGGAGAAATACATCGAGCTTACGCCCGGGGCGTCGGATAAGACCATCAAACCGGGCGGTGTCATCCGCGAGACGCAGCCGGCGATGGACCTGGAGGCGTTAATTGGGAAATACATCCAGGGGAACCTCGCGAAGCCGGACGACAAAGGGCAGCCGCCCCGGTGAATCCACAGTGTGAACTTGCCCCTTTAGAACCAATGAAAACAATGAAAACACTCCGATGCATGTCGCTGGCGCTGGTGGCCGTGGGCGCCAGCCTGTGCGCCTGCGCTGATGAACCGACTGCCCAGATCCGCACCACCACCGACACGATCCTCGCCTTGCTGGCGGATCCGGCTCTCAAAATTGAGGCCCGCAACTCCGAGCGGCGGCAGTTGATTCGAATGGAACTCGACCGGCGGATCGATTGGGCAACGGTCGCCCGCAGCAGCCTGGGACATCACTGGGCCAAGCGCACGCGGGCCGAACAAACGGAGTTCGTCAGTCTCTTTAGCCGCCTCCTCGAGGAAACCTTCATAGATAAATTCGAGACTCAGCATAGCGAGCTGGCTAAGGTCGAATACCTCGGAGCGAAGATCATCGATGAGTACGCGTCGGTGAAAGCCCAGGTCACCACGAAGGACCAGATTGTTCATCCCGTCGAATACCGGCTGCAAAAATCCGGCAAGGACTGGCGGGTTTACGACGTGCTGCTCGAAGGCGTGAGCCTGGTGAAGAATTATCGGGACCAATTCGACGAAATCCTGGCCAAATCGTCTTACGGGAAATTAGTAGCTGATCTCCGAGCCAAAATCCCACAGGCGGTCACCCTAGCCGCTTCCAATCCGCCCTAACTCATCATCGCACTTACACTATGACACCACCTTATATTATGAAGTCACTTTGTCTGGCTGCATGTCTGTTCGTCTCTCTCTGGCCAGCTCGGGGCACCGAAAACCCGGCGGGGCAGAACTCGCCCCCGGCCGGCCGCTCCGCCGTCGAGAACGAGGACCCCTTTCGGGACCCATTTGCCTCCGAGAGCCAACAGGCCAAAGCCCAACCGAAAATCAAGGACCCCTTGCAGCCGATGAACCGCGCCTTTTTTCATTTCAACGATAAGCTTTATCTCTGGGTCCTAAAACCAGCCGGCAAGGGCTATAGCAAGGTGGTTCCACGTCCGGCGCGGACGTGCGTGGGCCGCCTTTATAGGAACGTGAAGTACCCAGTCCACCTCGTCAACAACCTGTTCCAAGGGAAATTCAAAGCGGCAGGGCTTGAGACGGGCCGCTTCTTGGTCAATTCGACGGTGGGCGTCGGCGGGCTCTTCGATCCGGCCACGCGCTGGAAGATCGAGGCTCACCCGGCGGATTTCGATCAAACTCTTGGCCTTTATGGTTTACGCCCGGGTATCTACTTCGATTGGCCGGTATTTGGTCCGTCCAGCCCGCGGGGCACCGCCGGGTTGGCGGCCGACTCTCTGTTGTCACCCTGGTCTTACGTCGGCGGGGGCGTCGGCGTTGCCCTTGGGATCCCGGCGTACAAAGAGCTGAATGGTGCCTCCCTCAATCCCGGCGACTACGAGTCCTTCAAGAAAGCCACGCTGGACCCCTACGTGGCCATGCGTTCTGCGTATTATGAGACCCGCGCCGAAGCCGTGGATAAGAGCAAAGCCAAGAATAGCGCCCAAAAAGTGGCTTCGATCCCCCTCGCGCGGGGCGATGATTAGGCCGGCATACGACCGCCCTCCCCGTCGCACGGCTGACCAAACCCAAATCAGTTGTCGATTTATGGAACTGTTTCACAAGCCAGCAACCCGCAAGCTCTCGAGATGAATTTTACGGGGATTTTCCTCGATGAAGGGCGCAGGATACTTAACTGAGCCTTCGGCGGGGAATTCACTCAATGAATCCCAATCAATACAAACAACCAAATAATAACATACAGCTATGGATAAACAGTTATCAGCCAACACAAATGAGGGCCGCGCGTTCGCGGAAGACGCGCAGGCATGGCTGATCGCCGCCGCTGATGTGGGCAGAAAAAGAGTCGAGGAAGCCCGCCGGCGTCTGGCGACCGCGGCGGAACGTGGCCGAGGGTCGGCTATGAAAACCCTAGTCAGCCTGCTGGTCGTGCTGAGTTGCGGGCTGAGACCGGCCTTCGGCGTGACCAATGACGCTCACGGGACGCCCTGCGGAACCGTGATTGCGCCGTCGGGGCACAAATCGGCGTCCCAATCGCCACCGGGTGGCGTCACAACAATCATTCGCGAAAACGTGCTGTTTCAACACGCCGTCAAAGGGATGGACACCAATAGCCTGAACGCCAGCAGCAATGGGAAGCTTTCGACGCCTGGGCAACAGCCAGCACCCACGAATGGCGTGCCTCCCGAAGAACGAACCGCATTAGGGCCAGTCGATGTGGCAGCGTTTACACAAGTAAACCGACGCCGGGAATATTTCTCGGACCAGGATAAATATGGCGGGATCTTGTACAAAGCGTATAGAGCAGATAATCCCCTTCAGTTGATCAATCCCTTTGCGCCCCGGGAGTATGGTCAAAGTGAGGCCGCGGAGCTCCCGCGCGACCCGATCAGGAGCGTTCCGAGCGGGTTCACTGTGTTCTCGTTCCGGTTCAAATGACACTGGCCCGCGGCTTCATGATCCATTAGAATTGGTACTGTCACGACTTCCCTATGCAGGCCCTGGGCCGTGCCCGACGTCACTTGCGGACGTCGGGTGTTCGCAAAGGTTTACCGCCGGTCCGATTACGTTCCGGAACTCCCGCACGTTCCCGGGCCAACCGTATCCCTGCGTTTTCGAATAGAGTGCTCGTTGGCCAACTCCAGGAAGAGCCTCGCCGCCTTCTTGGGATCGGATCGCGGCTCAGGGGGAGTTACCATAACTGGGTAATCTGCCGATCGCGAATCAACTCTCAACTCCAGAGGTCGAGTTTTCGGGTAAACGAAATTCCGACATCGGTTGAACTTCCGCTGAGCTAATAGATAAGCATTCGCCATCAGTGACTTACGCGTCCGCATGGGATCTGGCATAGTCGATGCACTCACCATGGCATGAAGACTCTTATGGTCGAAAAAATGAATGAATACCTGTTCCGCGTGGACGGCAAACCAGTGCTCGCTCCAACCGCGCTTGGCAAGACACGAAACCGGCGCAACGAGGTGGTACCACTCGTCGCCGTCAGCTAGCTCGAGGTTGGTCTATGGAACTGTTTCACAAAATCTTGAAGACTGCGGTTGCGGGTGAGGCTTCGGACATTCATTTGAAGACCCGCACCCCGGTGGTGTTTCGGATAAACCGGGAGCTCCTGGCCATCGAATGTCCCAACCCCACACAGGATTGGATGAGCAACGTGGTCGAGCACGTGGCCCCACCACACCTGAAGACCCGCCTGGAGCAGGAACGCGAAATTGATTTCTCCTACTTCGTCCCGGGCATCGGACGGTTCCGCACCAACCTCTTTCAACAGCGCGGTCACTGGTGCCTGGCCATGCGCTACGTCAAAACCATCGTGCCAAAGTTCGAGGAATTGGGTTTGCTCCCGCAGATTCGCCAGATTGCCGAGTCGCCACGCGGCATCGTCCTGGTGGCCGGCACTACTGGGTGCGGCAAATCCACGACGCTCGCCGCGATGGTCGAACACATCAATGCCAATTTCAAAAAGCACATTGTCACTCTCGAAGACCCCATTGAATACGTGTTCGAGGACAATCAATGCGTGATCGAGCAGCGCGAAGTGGGGTTGGACACGCTCTCGTTTGCTCACGCGCTCAAGCACGTCCTGCGGCAGGACCCGGACGTCATCATGATCGGTGAAATGCGCGACTCGATCAGCTTCACGGCGGCCATGAGCGCCGCGGATACCGGGCACCTGGTGCTCTCGACGGTGCACACCACCAACGCCTCTCAGTCGGTTAGCCGCATTCTCGATTTCTTCAAAGCCGAAGAGCGGGAGCAGATTCGGCGGCAGCTTGCCAACACGTTGCAGGCGGTCATCTGCCAACGGATGGTGACCACGCTCGCCGATAACATGACTCCGGCGCTCGAAATCATGATTAACACCCCGACCGTCAAGAAACTCATCGAAGAGAACCGGCTAGACAAGCTTGCAGCCGCGATCGAGACCGGGACTGAGGACGGGATGATCAACTTCAACCAGGCGCTCTACAACCTGGTTAAACAGGGACAGGTGAGTGAACGGGAAGCCTTGAGCAAAGCCAGCAACCCACAGGCCCTTGAGATGAATTTCAAGGGCATCTTCCTGGACGAAGGCCGCCGGATCCTCAATTGAACAGTGCAAAGCCGTGCGCCGGCGTCATGACCTCAAAGACACAGATTTTCGGAAGCGCACGTGTCCGCATGTGCGACGCTTCCCTTTCGGCCGGGAAGCAACGGAATGACACAAGGACCCAGGCATTTCATCGTTTGGTCAATCGGACGAACGTGCGCTTCCGTTACAATTCAGGGCTCATCTCAGACGCAGGTTCCGCCACCAGCTCAGGCTCCACAAGCAGCGACCGTTTGAATTGGGATATGCTCGCGATCTGGGTGTTTGTGGTGTTCAATTTCGCTGCGCTCGTATTCGCCGGATACGTCATTTGGGCCAAATGCGCCAGCCCATCACCCTTCTAAGCAAAGGAAGCGGTACAAAGCGCTGATCGAGCAACTCAAGACCGGGGGGACTTACTGGCAGGTCGAACAAACCAAAGGCTGAAGAGCGTGTAGTGACCGTCAAAGGCCAGGGGGCTTTCCAAACAGGCTCTTCAAGGGTAAATCAGCAACGCCGCTTGCCCACGTCGGCTCGGCATCGGTGGACTTCATGGGCTCAGGCCTTGGACTATCCGGGCTTCGAATCCCAACTTGTGGCTCACCGAATCGCTTTGCACAGATTTCCAGCAGAGCGCTCGTGACTGTAAGGATGACCGGCCCGAGCACGAGTCCACTCCAGCCAAAAAGGAGCAGCCCGCCCACGAGGGAGACGAAGATGCTCACTGAGGGGACCTTCAACCGGTCTTTCACCAGCGCCGGATAAAGAAAATTCTCGATCGCGCGGACCAGGAGGCTGCCCAACGCAGCCACGCCGAGTGCTTCTCCCCACCTGCCTTCCAGGCCGAGGTACACTGCTGCCGGGAGCCAAAGGACAAAGGTGTCTACCACCGGCACGAAAGCGAACACAGCCGCCACCAGCGCCCAAAACCAAGGAGAAGGAACCCCTAGCCAGCAAAACATCAATCCGCCAAGCAGACCCTGGAGGACGGAGAGGGCGAGCATGCCATAGAGGGTCGCATGGATCGTGTCATTGACCCTGGAAAAGACTGTGTCGATATCGCTCTCGCTCAAGGGCAAAAACCAGCGTATGGCCTGGAGCACGTGAACTCGATCGCGCAGAAAATAGAACAAGAAATACAATGTAAGGCAGACCTGAACGGCCGCAATGGCGGATTCCTTTATTAACCTGGAAATGACGGTCTTCAGCCAAGTTGTGGGCATGGAGGCGTTTTCCGGCGAACTAACCTGCTGCTCAATCCGAGCTAGCAGGTGAGCCATTAGCGGATGCTCCTCGCCACGTACGTGCCATTTACCGGCTGCGATTTGCTTTTGGATGTTTTCGGGGACCGAGGTGGCTTGTTCGGCGAGCTTTTGGGCAAACCAGGTGGCCGGGACCACCACGAGCAATCCAATGACGACCAGCGAAAGAGCCGCCGCCAGACTCGGCCGTCGCACCTTTGCCTCAAACCACCGATGTAACGGGTTGAAGACCAATGCCAGGGCGCCAGCCCAGACCAGGGATGGGATGCAAGGCTGGGCCAAGCGGTAGCACAAGTAGATGCCAAACGCCGCGAGCAGAGGCAAAGCAATCGCCCGAATGCGAGTGCGAGACCACCCACCATTCCCGCCAAAGGCGGTTTCGTGTGAATCAAGCTGTTTCATCTTGAGACCGGACCCGACGTGACCTCGAGAATCTCACTCTTACGGTCAGTGCAGGTCGTCATTGAAAGGCACATACATCTTCCGTGCCATCTTCCGGTAATGCGCCGTTTGCCTTGCAAGTGCGCCATTTATGCAGTTTCCCGGTTCGCAATCTTCCCACCGTGCCCACACGAGTTTTCGTGCGTTCTAAAAATCGCACCCTGTCCCCAATACCGTGTCTGGCACGCAAGTCCCTGGGAACCCGTAGCTTCCGCGATGCTCTTGGTGTTGGCACGTAACATGATTATGGGATCTCGATGGCGTACTTCATAAAGCCGATTGAAGAAGAGCGATGCGTGAGCTTGTCCTATGAAGGCGAGTTGCCGCCCCGGGAAATCGCTGCCGCCCGATATGAAGCGCATGGACTGCTCAATGCCCGGCGTTGGAGCCGAATTATGGTGGACCTCACGCAGTTGCGTTCTGTTCCAACATCACCCCAACTGTTCGACTTCGCGAAGGGATTTGCCGGCCAGATTCCCCCTGATGCCCGCGTGGCCCTGGTGGTTCGCCCTGAGCAGGTCCGGCAGGCCAATCTTGTTGAGAAGGTCGCCAGAAGGGACGGTATGTTTTTGTCCTATTTTGTCGATCCGGGAAAGGCAGCGCTCTGGATGCAACGATCCCAGGCGGTCCGACGGAAGCTCGGGCCGGAACACCGGTTTCAAGAAGGCAGGGCTTCTAAACCCTCCCCTGCCGTTTCAACGCGGGCGCAGCGGCGGGCAGGGAACCGACACGCGTGAGTTTTGCGCTCATGTGGGGTTCTTAATTGCGTTCCCACCGGAAAGCCAAAGCAAGTCTCCAATTCCAGTTTCTCCTCACGGCAGTGGCGGGCCGAGTTTGACTCGGTAGAATCGCCGCGGCGCGGCGGAATTCGTGTCCGTCCAATTGAACGGCAACACGGGCGAATTGGTGGTGAAAACGTTGCTCCATTGCGTGAGGTTTGTCGAGGTTTCAATCGCGTAATCCGGACCGCTCTGGCCGCCGACGTTGAAACTGAATTGCCCGCCAGCAAATGCAATGTTGCTGATGCCCGGCGCGGAAAGCGGATTGACGACCACGGAAAAACTTTGCGTGGCGCTCATGCTGGGCGTGCCATTGTCGGAAACCTGCAATGTGAAACTGTTCGTCGAGTTCGCCTGCGTAACGAGCGGTCGGAACGAAAAGGCGCCGCTGTTGGTGTTGAGCGTGGCGTTGGTCGCGCCGGCCAACAGCGCGAAAGTCAGCGTCTGTGGCGGCTGGTTGGTGTCCGTGGCGGTGGCGGTAAACGCAACGGTCTGGCCGGCGTTCACGGTCTGGTTGGCAATCGGGGCCAAAATCGGCGGCGTGTTGGGGGGCGTGACAGCATTCAACGTTAGGGCGATCGTAGTCGCGTGGCGGAGCAATCCGCACGTGGCGGTGATGGTCACATTCGATGTGCCGGAGGTTACGGTGTTGGAGGCCGTGAGCGTGAGCGTGCTCGCGCCACCGGGAATTGGATTCGTGGCAAACGTGGCTGTGACTCCGCTTGGAAGGTTGCTTGCGCTCAAGGTATGACATCCGTTCAAGCCGTTCATCGGCGTCACCGTGATCGCGCTCGTGCCGTTCGTCCCGCCCTTCACAGTTAAGCTGGTTGGGTTGGCCGACAGGCTGAAGTCCGGCGCGGGCGCATTCCATGAAACGGAATCAATGCAACAAGTGTTCGTCCAGCCGGCACTGGTGTTAAACTGAATGCCGAGATTATGGAATGGCGCAACGGCGTTCGCCGGCACGGTCAGGGACAGCGTGTTCCAGGCGTTGGGCGTGAAACTTCCATACCAACTGCTGGTCCATGCCCAGTTGTTGTCCTGCATGTAGGGCTGGAGGTTGGAGATGTTGTAGCCGCTCGGAATCCAGACATGGAAAGTAATCGTCATGCCGGGGAGAACCGACACGTTGCCCACAGACACGGATGATGATCCCGCTGCTGTGCTGTTGATGTTCACAGCCAGCGACTGATTGCCGGCATAGTGCTGTGCGGTGGAAGTCGCCACTCCGGAAATGACGCCACCGCCGCCCGCCCAACCCTGCGGGTCGGTTTCAAAATTGAATTGCGCCGGGTCCGGGTTCACGCCGGTGGTCGTCGCGTGAGCCTCAGGTGAATAACCTGTCGGCCCGGAGCCGTTGACGGCAACCACTTGATAATAATAAGTGGTGCCGCTGTTGAGATTGGTATCGGTATAGGATGTGCCGGCAATGCCCGTGACCACCGGGTTGGTGCCCTCGCCGCCGGATTCCGCTGCCCGGTAGAGATTGTAGCTGGTCGCTCCGCTGCCGGCAGTCCAGGACAAATTAACATTGGTGTTGTTACTAAGCGTCGCGATCAGACCGGACGCGGCGTAAGGAGCGCCATTGGGTGGCGGCGGCGCAACTCCGCCGGTCAACACCCGGACAGCGTTCGTATCACTGATCGCGCCCGTGTCATAGGCAAATGGACTATTGCCAGTGCTCCAATAAAACGGGCTCATTCCGTGGGCATGGGCGGAATCAACCAGATACTTGTTCCAATAGTAACAGGAAGCACTATTCCAAGCTGCCTCCGTCGCATTGGTTGATAGGACCGACTTCCCCGCCGCCTGGAATTCGCCGATCATCACCGGAATTCCCTTGCTGACATACTGGTCAACCAGTTGTTGAAATCCAGAGTCTATCGCGCCTTCTTCGGGCGAGCCGCAGTCATGAGACGCATCTCCGGAATAATGGTAAGCGGGTCCCCAGAAGTATTGCATCGCGCCCCACGATGCGTCGCCCTGCAATTGCGTGAACTGAAACGGCGTGTAGTTGTGATATTCAACCATCAGACGATTGGAAACCGTGTCCGTTGGAAGAGAATTCAACCACGACGTGTCCCCGCCGCCTTGCAGCACAAGCCAGCGGTTGGTGTTGTTGCCACCGACACTGCGAATCGCGTTGACGAACGTCTGGTAGTAAAACATCAACGTGTCCATCTCAGTGGGATTATTCACGTTGGGTTCGTTACAGGCGGCAAACAGCAAATGGTTGTCGTAACCGGCAAAGGTGGTGGCAATCTGTGTCCAGTAAGCCTTCACCTTCGCGTTGACGATGGGATCCACCGTTGTGCCAATGTTGCTTTGCAGCCAGCCATCGTCCCAGTGATCGTTGATCATGACATACATTCCCGCAGCGATGGCCCCGTCCACCGTCTGTTTGACCTGCGCCATGTAAGAGGGATTGATCAGGTAGTTGGTGGCGTTGGCGGTGATGTTGGTGGTGCCGGTCATGTCCCATGCGCACGGGATGCGCACGGCGTTGAACCCGTTTTGTACGGCCGAGTAGAAAAGCGCCAAGTTTGGCGGACCCCAGTTTAACTCCAGCGCATTTCCGACGTTCATCCCATAGGTCGGATTCGGCCACGGCATGGAAGCGGGTATGTTGGTGGCCGCCGCTTGCAGCCCCAGATCGAACACGGCGTCAAACTTGTGGCTGCTTCCGGTGGTGATCGTGCCGCCGCTGGTGGGAATGATCGCGATTTCGCCGCTGGCGTAAGCGTTGGTCGCCACAGCGAGCGCCGCCCAACCGCCGCCGGTCGGCTGGATGCCGAAAGTAAACGCGTAGGGTTTGTTCGTTGCCAGTTGCACGTTCAGCCCGCTCCACTTCAACCAGTCGCCGTCGGTAAAACCCGGATTCGGCGCGCTGACCGTGACGAGCAACGTCGCCGTGCTGCCGCTCATCGAGTAAATGCGCAGGTAATACGTCGGCGTGTTCGTAGGCGTGCCGTAACCGTTGCCGGAATTCAATCCCGCCATCTTGATGGCCACCGACACGAGTTTCATCGCGTTGGTTCCGGTGGTGAAGGTCTGACCAACGGGCGGATTGTTGTCGGTGAAATAATTTATTCCGTCAGGCCAGGTCTGGTTGCCTTGGGTCGAGAGTTGGTAGATGTCGTTCGTTCCAGGACTTGGCGCGGCAACTCCGATGTCCGTAAGCGTTTGCGCATGTAAAACACCCGCCAGCCCGATGGCGAGAAGTTGCAAACTGAAACGCAGCATTCCGAAACCTTGGCGAAATTCCGGCACACAATTCATGGTCACACAGGATGACATTGACGCTATCTACCGCAAATCAACAAGGTCAGCAATCGTCTGTTCTAGTGACAGCCGGAGCGCCCGTTTTCACTTCGTCACTCACCACTCCCGCCGGCGGGCAAGACGGAGATTTCAGCAGCGCTCGTCCAGCCGCTTCCCCAGATTGCCTGCAAAGAGGTGAAGCGGAAGTAACGGGCGCTGACCGGAGCAAAGGCGACTTCCTGCAAACTTGGGTTGTTCTGGATGTTGGCAAATGAGCCATCGGCGACGTTCGTCGTCCATGTCACGCCGTCGGCACTCGTTTCAAACCGGTATTTTTCAACCACGCCATTGAGCAATCCATCCTGGCGCGGCAGATAGGTGAACCCGCCGATCCGATGCGTCGTGCCCATGTCCACGGTGATCGTGTGCGGCTGCTTCTGGTCGGCATTCCAACGCGTGTGCCAGATGGTGGATGAATTGCCGTCAATCGCGCGGGCGGCAGAATCGTCCGCCCCGGCGGTTTCCTCGCTGTCCACGCTGACCACTTTCCAGCCGATCGGCAGCAGGCCCGCGAAAACGCGCGAACCGGAAATACCAAGCTCTCCATCGGGCAACAAACTCGCGGCACGCACCGTGACGCTGCGGTCCAGCGGCAAAACGATGGGCGAGGTGTAGATCGCCGACTTCGCCGTCGGCTCGCTGCCGTCCACGGTGTAAACCATTTTGTTGCCAGCCAGATTGCTGAGACTGACTGTGCCGTTGGTGGTGCGGTCGGAAATGCTCGGCGGCAGGGTTTTGACGGATTGCTTGAAGAGGCCCAGTTCGGCGAGCGTTGGTTCGAGACGCGAACCGATGACGCGGATGCGTACCTGGTCGGTGGTCACGGGCGATTTCAAGCGAATGAGACGGCGATGGCCCACGGTGGTGAGTTCGTCGGACGCGACGTGTTCCGGCGCGATCCACGCCGAGCCATCCCGCGTTTCAATGGCAAAGGATTCAATTCGTTGGCCGCGATGGTCCACGGCTTCCTGCAATGAAACGACATCGAACGTAACAGCCTTCGGCAGCGTGAGCGTCACCGACCCGGTTGTTTGACCTGGCGCCGTTTCCCACCAAGTATCCAGGTTGCCGTCGAGCGCAAGCGCCGGACCATTCGTGGCGCTGGAGGTGTCGGCGGTGACTTTGCCGCCAGCGGCGAGGTCGGTGGCGAACGTTTCGTTGATGATGTCCGCCGTCCGATTCAGGGCATCAAGCTGGTTGTGGGGAACGAGGCCGCGTTTATCGGGCGACAGATTCAGGATGAGGTTTCCGTTGCGTCCGACGGACGTGTAATAGATGTCCACCAACTGGGTGACCGTCCGCGGATGTTTGTTGTGCGCCCAGAACCATTGGTTGTTTTGGAGAATGGTGGTGTTCACTTCCGCCGGATACCACCACAGATGCGAACCAGGCTTGAGCTTGGCGCGACCGCCGAGATCCCCTTCCTGCATATCCGGCCAGTTGAACTGGTCGGGAGTCCTCGGCAAAGGAATGACGCTCCATTCCGTGGCGCGGCCAACGCCGCCTTCATTGCCCACCCACCGCACATCCGGCCCTTTGCCCATGATGACCGCTCCGGGTTGCAGATGGCGGATCAGGTCATACCACGCGGCGTAGTTGTAGGTCTCATGTACGCTGGGGTCGGGATTCGCGCCGTCGAACCAGACTTCGTGAATCGGCCCGTATTCGGTCAGCAACTCGTAAAGCTGGTTCAGGAAATAGCGATTGTAGTCATCCACCACGTAGGTGTAATTCGTGAAACCCGCCGACGGCGCGCGGCCTTTTGAGGGCTCGCTCTTGAAGCTGGCCGGATCGGTGGGAATGACCGAGAGAACGTTGCTGCTGCCGTTGCCATAATATCCCACTGGATTTTTCGGATTCGTCCGAAGTTGATAAAGGTCCGCCGGCGAAAGATAAATGGCCAGTTTGACGCCACGCGCCCGCGCGGCGCCAGCCACTTCGCGCACCTCGTCGCCCCGGCCGCCACGCCACGGACTGGACGCGACCGAATGCGGCGTGTAGCACGTGGGCCATAGACAGAATCCGTCGTGGTGTTTGCAGACGAGCACGATCATTTTGCCGCCGAAGTTCGTTATGGCTCCCAGCCATTGGTTCGCATCGAGTTCGGTGGGATTGAAAAGAGAAGGTTCTTCGCGCCCGGTGCCCCACTCGACTTCATTGAACGTGTTCACACCGAAGTGGAGGAAGAACGTCCGCTCCAGCCGCATCCAGTCCGTCTGATTGGCGCGCGGCAAAACCTTCGCCGCCTTCTCGGCGATAACAGCGTCGGAATCACGTTCGTTGATGACGTGCATTGTGGAATAGGGAATCGAAGCAGGATTCTGATTCGCGGAAGTTGCGGCCGCTTGACCGTGGGGGAACGCAAGATTCAGCAGGAGGACGCCAGCCAGCGAAACGCACTTTGCCGTGCTGCTTGGTAATATTGTCATTTTTGTATCCTGGTAATGAAGATCCGCTGCGCAAAGTGATAGAGGTTGCTGCCCCACGTCCCGGCGTCGTGGCCGTGGTCGTCCACGTTCCAGATGTGGGTGACGTTGTGCTGTTTGAGATACGCATGAACGCCTTGGGAAAGGTTCATCAAGCCGTCCTTGTTGCCGCAGGAAAGATAGAGCAGCCGCAATTGCTCGCGCGCGGCGGCGGGGTTGGGCACAAGTTCGGCGGGCGGTTTGGTGTTGGGCGCGGACGAAAATCCGCCAATCCACGCAAACGTGTCGAGGTGCTTCAGCCCGAAATTGAGGGACTGGCCGCCGCCCATCGAGAGGCCGGCAAGTCCGCGGTCCTCGCGATTCGTGCTGCTCGAATACTTCGCCTGAATGGCGGGGATCAGACAGTCGAGCAGGTCACGTTCGAACCTCGCAAACCCCTGGGCGTTTTGCGGCGTGTAGGTCTGGTCCGGCGCAGGTGGGCGGTCGTCCGCGAGCGCGCGGCCGTTGGGCATTACGACGATCATCGCCGCCGCCTTCCCGCCGCCGATGAGATTGTCAATGATCGCGTCGGCATGGATGTAACCGTGCCATTCCCACTCGTTGCCGCCGATGCCGTGAAGCAGGTAGAGCACGGGACATTTTCGGTCAGACGAGTAGCAGGGCGGCAGGTAAACGACGGCTTTGCGCCGCGCGCCGGTGACCGTGGAGTCGTATTCGAACACCTCGACACGGCCCTGGATTCCGCCGGCGCGGGGCGTATTGAAACCCGCCGGCGCATCGGGAAACGCGCGCACGTCATCCGCCCCGAGAACCACTGGCCGGCCAAAGTTAGCGCGCGCTCTCTCGGGCGAAACCGGGTCAGGCTTTTCCTGTGCGAGCACCGTCCCGCGCGACGAGGCGAGAAGCAGGAGCAAACTGGCCGTCACTGTCTTGGTGAACGCAACTCTTCGTGTCGCTGGTTTCTTCATGGGCGACTATTGAATCTTCAGCGCGAATGCAGGTTTACCGTCAAATTGCTCCGGCAGCTTAATATGCAATCCTCTTTCATCGCGGGGGAACGCCAATTTACCGCCACCGACCAAACGGACGCGACTTATTTTTCCCGACCAGTATTCCATGCTCCAGCTTCGACACGCGGCCGCCGCGAGAGACCCAGATGGCACCATCGTCGGTTCGGGCCAGCATGACCAGGTGAAGGGCACCGCCAGTTTCTGGCTCGAGCACCAACCCATCGCGCACGCGCGCCAGCAAACCGTCCTGGTGCAGCAACCAGGCCTCGCCGGACTCATCGGTTGCAATGCTCAGGATCTTGCCGCTGGTCCAGCGCGCCAGGACTTCCACCCGCGCGACCCGCCCGTTGCGCCGGCGCGTGACTTCGCCGTTTTCATGGCCGATCCACAATGTACCATCCGCCGCTTCAAACAGACAGGTGATGCGACTGCTGGCCAACGCCGGCGTGCTGTGTTCATCAAACACCGTGAAACGTACTCCATCGAACCGTGTAAGGCCGCTGTAGATGCTGATCCAAATATAGCCGTCGCGGGTTTGCAGCACGGCCGTCACGGTATTCTGGGCCAGGCCCTCGTCGGCTTGCCAGGCACGTATGACATAGTTGGGGATCGCGGCGGCCGTGGAAGGACAACCCCCGCTCCGGAGCCAAACCGCCCATGCCAGCAGAACCAGGCACGCGGCATTATGCGTGGGCACGCGCAAGCGCATCAAGACATCTTGCCTGCCCGCCGGCAACCTCAGCAAGAATGAATGCGAACCGAGCGCCCACTGCCTGGGCTTGCTATGGGCCCAATGGATTGTCAGCCAGGAAGGAAGTCCATCCGACCACGTTGCGCAATTCCCGCACATTGCCCGGCCAGTCGTAATTCTGGAGTTGTGTGACCGCAGCCCTCGTCAGCCGGGGCTTGGCGCACTTCAATACCTTGGCCCGTTCCGGTTTCACCCAGAATGAGCACCGAAGCTTCCGTGGGGGCGACCACATCAACCTGGCTGACAACATTCCGCAGACCAGAACTCTGGCCGACCAGCTCGCCAAAGGCCTTGGCTTCCACCACCGCCTCCTGCAAGACAAGTATTCTGCAGTTCCAGTTGGCCGAGGCCCGGGGGAAGTTAATACTGCTGGCGACATGGGCCCGGGTTTTGCTATAATTCAAGCACCTGCCCAATTGCGCGCGGGTGAACCTGCACCGCAGAACGCAGGTGCCTGAAACAGTATGAAAATCGCCTCTATTCCAAAGCGGGGCCGGAAGGGCTCCGTGATTTACTCCGAGACGCGTCATGGCAAGGTCGCGCGCGAGTATGTACCACCGCAGAATCCCCGTACGGCGCAGCAACAGGACCACCGCCGCAACGTGCGCGCTGTTTCTGCCCGATGGTCCACTCTGACCCAGGAACAGCGCGATGCCTGGCGCGCTGTCGCGGCCCATAAATACTTCGTCAGCGAAGAAGGCGTCCTGGTGCGCCTCAACGCCTACAACCTCTTTGTCAGCTTGAACGTCCGGCGCGCCGATCTCGGTCTCTCCCAGTTCGACTTCCCACCCGCCGAGCCTGTTTTCAGTCCCAACCCCGTGGACGAGTTGGTCGCTACCTTCACGGGAGGCAGGTTCACCCTCAAGCTCCGCGTCCCCAGCCCGCCAGTCCAGTACACCCTGGTGTACGCCGCCGCGCCGGTCAGAAGTGGTGTCCGCTATGTCCACCACTTCCCGCTCCTGGGACTGCTGCCGCCCCCGAAAGACGGCTGGAGCGACATCACGGAGCTTTACGTCGCCCGTTATGGCGTGCCGAAGGCGAACCAATCCATCTGGATTCGCACCTGCCAGCACATTGACGGCTGGACCGATATTCCCAAGGTAGCCCGTGCCCGCGTCTCCCCCCCAGCCGCGTAAAGACGCCCTCCGCCCGCATGGGCGGGGGCGGATTTCAACGCTTCCACGGGTTCCCGGGGTCGAAAATCCGAACTCCGGAGCCTAAAACCCCACAAAAAGCCCGAAGGGCAGGCTGGGATTGACGAAAGCCACTGCCCAGCCGCGGGTTATGAGCGCTTACCGTCCCGTTACCTCACCGTTAGCACACCGTTACCTCACCGTAGCACCTCTGATTCCGAATCAGAGGTGCTACGGCGGGGTGACGGTGAGGATCCGGTGCGGTCCCGGTGGGGTTATGGGGGTAACTGGACCATACAAACATATCGTCGGAAGGCGAATCGCGGATTACGGTTTTTCGGGCCGTTCGATTCTTCAAACCCTTCGGATTACAGCCGTTTTGCGCGCTAAATCCAGCAGTTTGGGCGACTTACACCAATTACAGCCATGTGGCACAGGCTGTGCATAAAGCCGGACAGCAATCTGAAACCTGCTGATATGAAAATCATTCAATCAATAGCGGCTCCCACACTGCACACTCCCATGTGGCCGCCACTTATTCCAGCCACCGTTTTCCGCGCCGAGGTCCGGCCCGAAGCGCGGGCCTTTTATTCCGAAGCGGTGACACGGGCGGACAGCGCGGGCACGACGAGCGATGACGCTCCGTTTTGTCAAGGGTATCGGTTTTGGGGAATCAACGAATAGCGACGTATGAAAGCACTTAAAATGCAGATTCACAGGCCAGGATGCCTGCTGACTCTAACCGCCTTCGTCCTGGTACCGGGATTGGTCGTGGGGTCGCCACAGGATCCGAAAACCCAGTTCCGGCAGACGAGCAAGGCGATGAATCCGCCGGTGAATGAAGCTCCTGCGCAGAGCTTAGATAGCAGTTTCGGGAGCTTCGCGCCAGCAGTCAAAAAGGTCGCACCGGCCGTGGTAAGAATTGTCACGGCGCTCACACCCGACAGTGTCGCCGACCGGGCAGGGGGGATAGAGGAACCGCTTCGGCGATACGCTTTCGGACAACTGCCCCGAGAACGTTCTGGCCTGCTGGTAGAGTGCGGACTTGGGTCCGGGGTGATTGTGACCGAAGACGGCTACATCCTGACCAACAGCCATCTTGTCAATGGAGCAAAAGAGGTGGCAGTGACACTGCCGGACGGGCGCGCGTTCAAGGCCGTAGTGATTGGACTTGATGTCCAGAGTGACCTCGCGGTCGTCAAGATTGACGCCCACGGCCTCCCCACCGTCCCGCTGGCTGACAGCCAGAAAGTGCGGGTGGGCGATCTGGTGCTGGCGATTGGCAATCCCTTCGGTATGGGCCAGAGCGTGACGCATGGGATTGTCAGCGCGACTGACCGTGGCCTTGGCATCCAGGGTTACGAGCGGTTTATCCAAGTCGATGCCCCCATTAACCCCGGCAACTCAGGCGGGGCGCTGGTGGATGCCTCCGGGCGCCTGATCGGCATTAACACCGCTATCCTCAGCAGCTCCGGGGGAAACCAGGGCATCGGCTTTGCCATTCCATCGGACGTTGCCTCCAGAGTTCTGACCGACCTGATGAAATATGGGTTCGTGGGCCGGGGCTATCTCGGGGTCGAGTCCCAGAACCTGACGCCGGAGCTCGCCGAAGAGTTTAACCTTGGCGGCGCCACCGGTGTGCTGGTAGGCGGTGTGGCGCCCAACGGACCCGCCGAGATGGCCGGGCTGCAAGCCGGAGATGTCATTACGCAGTTTGACGGCAAGGAAGTGCGTGAGGTTCGCCAGTTGATGCTGTCGGTGACAGAGGCCAAGCCTTGCCACACCGCCCGGGTTGAGGTCCTGCGCAACGGTTCGGCCAAGCAGCTCCGGGTCATCCTTGGCCAGGCACCGGATAACGAACCTCTCCCCAAGGCGGATCAACTTGCCGATCAGCAGGATCCCGGAGCGCTACAGGGTGTATTTATAATCGAGTTGAGCAGCCAAGTCAGACAGCTCATCAAAATTCCACGCCATGTGCAGGGTGCGGTGGTGCTCGATCTCCACGCCTATTCAGCGGCCGCCCAAGCCGGTCTCCGCCCCGGGGATGTGATCGAAGCGATCAATCGTCAAGACGTCAGGAACGCGGACGAGGTGTCGCGATTAACTCAGAGCGCCAGACACAAACGCACCCTGTTGCGGGTCTGGAGCAATAGCGGCAGTCATTTCCTGCTCGTGAACGAAAGTCCGGCCGCTCCTCCAGGCCCTTACCCAACGCCCGAGTTTGTGCAGCGCAATGCCCAGAACAAGGAATGAACGATGAATATGGCCATGAGTCAGGACGGTTCGCGTTCGGGCCTCTTCAGGCCCCACTTGGTCATCCTGGAAAGCAAAGTAGTGGGCTTGAGGCCCATGAGTTCCGCGGCGCTGTCTGGTCCGCTGATCTTCCAATTGGCCGATTCCAGCGCATGGAGGAGGTTGTCACGCTCGAAGAGTTCAACCTCGACTTCGGTGAGGAACCTGGGCTGGGCGGCGGGGTTGCCCGCCGACGAATCGGTCTTAGGACCCGGTCGAGCCGGCGGCGCCGCTTGGCCGGTGATAGGCAGGTCAAAATCCAAAACCCCGCCGCGGGCCAGAATCACAGCGCGCTCGATCACGTTGCGCAACTCCCGCACATTGCCCGGCCAATCATAACTCTGGAGCATTGTCACCGCCGCCCGGGTTAGCCGGGGTTTTGCGCACTTCAACTCCCGGGTTGAGAGCTCGACACAGTGTTTCGCCAGCAACGGAATGTCGTCCATCCGCTCCCGCAGCGGCGGAACCTGAATCGGAAAAACATTCAGCCGGTAATAGAGATCCTCGCGGAAACGGCCCGCGGCTACCGCTTTCTTCAAATCCCGGTTGGTCGCCGCCACAATGCGCACATCGGCACGGCGCGTTACGTCGCTACCAACCCGTTCATAACGTTTTTCCTGGAGAACGCGCAGCAGCTTATTCTGGATATCCAACGGAATTTCCCCCACTTCATCCAGGAATATGGTTCCGCCCTCCGCTGTCTCAAAGCGTCCGGCGCGATCCTTCACCGCTCCGGTAAAGGAGCCTTTGACATGGCCAAAGAACTCGCTCTCGAACAGCTCCCGTGGAATGGAGGCGCAATTGACTCGCACCAGGGGGCCCTCCTTGCGCGCGCTGCGCTGGTGGATTTCGTGGGCCACCAGTTCTTTGCCCGTTCCGGTCTCACCCAGAATGAGCACCAAAGCTTCAGTAGGAGCGACCACGTCAATCTGGCCGACAATCTGCCGCAAGGCCGCGCTTTGGCCGACGAGGTCGCCGAAGGCCTTGGCCTCCACCACCGCCTCCTGCAAATAGTCGTTACGCAATTCGAGTTGAGACTTGAGCCCCTCGATTTCCTCGAGTGCCCGGCGGAGTTCAGCGGTGCGTTCCTGCACTCGGAGTTCCAGCGTGTTGTGAGCGTTGCGTAGAGCTTCCTCCGCCTGGCGCAACCGCAAATGCGTCCTGACCCGCGCCAGCACTTCCTCGGCCTCAAAGGGCTTGGTGATGTAGTCAATGCCGCCCGCCTCAAAACCTATGACCTTTTGGCGCGTATCGCCAAAGGCACTAATGAAGATAACGGGGATGCGGCTGCTCTTTTCCTCTGCCTTCAGACGACGGCACACCTCATAGCCATCCATGCCAGGCATGTTTACGTCGAGCAGGATCAAGTCTGGAGCCTTGGCGGCTACGGATTTCAGGGCCAGAGCGCCGTCGTCGGCCGGGCGGACGCGATAGCCGTGGCCGCTCAGCAGTTCGGTCAGGAGGCGCAGGTTGGCGGGGGTGTCATCCACCACCAGAATCTCTTCCCGCGCTGAAGTTGGTTGCTTGTCTTCGCTCATAACGTCTATCCGGGTTGAGAATGCACCCTTTCCAGCAATTTCAAAAGACGTTTGTAGTCAAGCTGCGTGGCCAGCGTGTTCAATGCCCGGCCCAGCGAAGCATCCCGTTCGGTAACCTGCTCGATGAGGGCCTGCGTGCGAGCCGTGTCCAGTTCGACGACGGCCTGACGCAAACCCTGCAGCAGTTCCGCAGGGAGCGCGTCCAATTGCTCCGGACGCAGGGTAAGCCCCGGCGCCTCCGGCGCGCCTTCCTGGCGCGGCGCCTCTTCATAGATGAATTTCAGGCGCAGGTGCCGGGCCAAGACGTCGAGGATCTCCTGTTCGCGAAATGGCTTGCGCACGAGATCATCGCAACCGGCTGCCATAATTGGTTTTTTCTCTTCCTCCAGGGCGTGAGCCGTGAGCGCGATGATTTTGGTAGCGGCGCCGGCCTTGGCCGCCCGAATCCGCCGGATTGCTTCCATCCCGTCCATGACCGGCATGCGGATGTCCATCCAGATCAGGTCGGGATGCCATTGCTCGAACAGCGCCACGCCTTCCTGTCCGTTGGCGGCCTCGCGCAACTCAAAACCGAGCGGGTCCAACAGTCTTCGCAGCAGCAGGCGGTTCTCCGGCTGGTCTTCGACAATTAGCAGCCGATGACGCGGCTGCCCCTCGGCCACGCCCAAGATACGCCCACGCTTCGGTTGCTCTGGCTCCGCCGCCGACGGAAGAATGCTCACTGGAATCTCGAAATAAAACACCGATCCCTTGCCTGGCTGGCTGGTCACGCCAATCTGGCCCCCCATGAGCTCGACGTATTGTTTGCAAATGGCCAGGCCCAACCCAGTCCCGGCTTGTGCGGAAACCTGGCTACCCAACTGCACGAAAGGAAGGAAGATGCGCTTGCAATCCTCTTGGGGTATGCCGGACCCGGAATCCTCAACCTCAAATCGTATTTCGGCTCTTTCGGCCCCGTTGGTGCAGGCGAGCCTGGCAGTGAGCTTCACCCCGCCTGAATCCGTGTACTTAATGGCGTTGCCAAGCAGGTTCAGCAGCACCTGGCGCAGCTTGCCTGCGTCCACGGCAACAAATCGGGGCAGATCCGGAGCACACTCCAACGTGAACTGGAGTCCCTTTTCCACGGCCCCGACCCCCATCAGCGACTGGATTTCGTGCAGTAACTGGTGCAAATCAACCTCGGACTCCTCCAGGACCACCCTGCCGGACTCGATCTTCGCCATGTCCAGAACATTGTTAATTAAATTCAGCAGGTGTTCGCCGCTCCGAACGATGATATCCAGCGACTCCTGCTGGCGCGGCGTCACGTCCGGACCGCTCTTGAGCAGCCGGGAAAAACCGAGCACGGCGCTGAGGGGAGTGCGCAACTCATGGCTCATGTTCGCCAGGAACCGGCTCTTCTCGCGATTGGCGGCTTCGGCCCGGGCCTTGGCTTCAGCCAATTGCTCCGTTCGGTGCCTCACCATGTCTTCGAGGTTCTCCCGGTGCTTGCGCAGTTCGTCCTCAGCCAGCTTGCGTTCCGTCACATCCATCGCCGTGCCGACGTATTCAGCGACCTGTCCGTTTTCATCGAAAACCGGATGGCCGATCGCATGGATGTGCTTGACGGTTCCATCTGGCAGCAGAATCCGGTGATCATGCTCGTACTCCCTGTTTCCGGCTGCTGCCTTCAGCAGCAGTTCGCGCGTGCGGTCGAGATCCTCAGGGTGGATTCGTTGCCAGAATCTTTCAGCGGTTGGCAAACCCTCCTGCGGGCTTAAGCCAAAGATTCGGAACATTTCCTCGGACCAGTAAAGCGACTTGAGAGTGGCGGGGCTCCAGGCCCAACTGCCCATGTGGGCCAGCCGCTGCCCTTCCGCCAGATAAGCCTCGCTTCTCCGCAGTGCATCCTCAGCCCGCTTGCGATCGGTGATATCGCGCGCCACATGGACGACCTGTGTAAGTTCACCGCTCGGGTCAAACAGGGGGTCAACGGAAACCGACAACCAAGGACCTCCCTTTCTAGCCAGGACCTCCACTTCTTCATGCCTCCGAGATTGGCGCATTTTGGCGAGAGGGCATTCCGCAGGGGGCGTGGACATCCCGTGGATCAGATTGAAGCAGTGTCCCCCGACGATTTTGTCAAACGGCAGCCCCAGAAACTCCGCCGCTGCACGGTTGGCTCGCAAGATACGGAAATCCTTGTCGAGCAGCAAAACCATATCCTGCACCGCGTCAAAGGTAGCCTGCCACTGCGCGGCGGTATTGCGCACCTCTTCCTCCGCCCGCTTGCGCTCGGTGATGTCCGTGAGCATGGCGAAGGAGCCCATGAAACCATGCTCGGCATCCCGGACCGACGTGGCCGAAACATGCATCCACACGGTGCTGCCATCCTTGTGCCGGTACTTCTGCTCATAGCGCTCGGTTAACGCTTGGCGCCGCGCTGCTATCCTCGCTGGCAGGTTGGCCACGTCGTCTTCAAACAGAAACTCACTAAGCTTCCTGCCCACCATCTCCTGTGGTTCGTACCCAAGCATTTCCGCCATGCGCCGGTTCACATACGTGGTCGCGTAGTGCTCATCCAGCTCCCAAATGCCCTCGGACGCCGTATCCACAATCCGGCGGTACCGCTGTTCGCTTTGCCGGAGTCTCTTCTCCGCCTCCTTTCGCTCAGCCAGTTCCCGCTCAAGGCTTTGGTTGGCTTGCTCGACGCGTTTGCCCGCCACGCGGATTTCCTCGAACGCGCGCGCGTTGGCGATGGCTGCCCCTATGTGATTAGCGAGAATAGAGCCCCAGGGCCGGAGATCCTCCTGAAACGGCTCGCGGGTGGCTGAGACTATCGCGCCTAATGCCTCCCCTTTGTAGCTGATCGGATTAATGGCATAACCACGGATGCCCTCTTCGCGCATCCAGTCGGGATCGAGCGGAGATACAGGCTGTTTCTTCAGATCCGGAACAGCTCGCTGCTGACCGCTTACCACCACGCTCCCTAGCGGCGGCACTCGCAGCGGCTCGCGAGCGGTCTCAGGGTCAAGCCGCCCAAATCCTTTCCCGGGCCCGACAACGGATTTCGCTTCCGCCGCAACCAAGTGCAGGCAGCGGGACTGATCGGGACATTCGGGGCGACGCGGGCAGGTGGCGCACAGGTCACCCTTTTCAATCAACCAGACCTGAGCACATACCATGTGGGGCCTTTCCATCACGCGCTCGAGAAGTTTCTGCAAGAGCTTTTCCAGCGACTGCTCGTGCGCAATCCCCAGCAGTATCTGCGCGACGAAATTGGCATCAAAGCTGCGTTCGCTGGTCGGTTCCATAGCTATCAGATACCTTATTTGGGCCGAGTTTCAAAGCGCCGAAGGGCTATCGCGGAGCAGCGCTGGGCTGGGGAGACGGCGCTTGCGGAATCAAGCCGTCGGCTTCTTGGAGCAGGAAGCGAACAAAGACCCACGCTGGCCAGTTCCATTTGTCGTAGCCAATATTGAGACCGCTCTGGACAAGGCTTTTCGCCCCGTGCAACTCCGAGCGTGCACTCGCATCGTCGCCCAGCTTGGAGAAGCACATGGCTCGGATAACCCGATCCGTGGCCGCGGGCATTGCCATATACGTGCAGGTAACAAGGCTGCGCTGGCAGCAATCCAGAGCCTTGGCGTAATTGCCGCGCCGGTATTCAAAGAGGCCGAGCAGTGCTGAATCCCATGAGGCAGGCACAAACGTTCCCTCCTTGAGCGGCCCGGCGCTGGCCACGGCGCGCTCCAGGAATTGGGCAAAGGGCTCCAAGGCCGCTGCGGAAGCGCTATCGAGAGGCCGGAGCAAGCCCGCTTGCATGACGTTCTTATAACCCTCTGCCTCCGTTGTGCCGTTGAACCGGCTGATGGCCTGGTCGCGAACCCGAAAGAAGCCTGCCTCATCACCCAGCTTTAGAGCAATTATTGCAGTGAGGAAGTAAACCTTGGTGCCACCGTCGTCGGGCAACCCGGAAAAACGGTTGCGCGCCTGCTCCCATTCACCGCGTATGGCATGCCAGTCGCCTAGCTCGCGCGAAAGAATCATGACGGTCTCTGGGGAGAAATTACTAGACTTGGACGTTGCCTCCAGAGATTGGTCGCTCTGCGCTATCACCTCATCGCACTCGCGCCTCAACAGATCGGCCATCACCCAGTTGTACCAGGAACCTTGGAGATCTTGCGGCGCCCCTGGAAACATGGTGGCAGCAGTGCCGCCGATATGGAGTCCTGGCTGCGCCTTGTCGTGGATCAACTCGCAGGCTACCGTCCAATCCAGCCTCGCCGACTGGAACTGCCCCAAGCGCCAGCCCGACATGGCCTTAATTAAAGACGCCGCCGCGGTCCTTGCGGGGTCATCCATGGCGTTATCCTCGATGGAATAACCCCAAGTCAAGGCTTGGGGAAAATGCCCCTGGCGATACTCCCACAACGCCAGGACCTCCGACCATTCCGCCCAATGAGGCGGCCTCGAACGCATTTCCCCAGCGGTGGGAAATCTCTTTTCGACAGCTTCCGCCGCGGGTAGAAACAACCGGATCATGTTCGTATCGAGCGGCAGCAGCAGACCGGCTGTAAAGATCCGGTAGTCTGAGGCGGTGTTGGCAAGGCTGAGCCTGGCCACTTCGGCCTGGCGGAATTGCTCGTAACCGCGCCGGTCTTCGCCTTGGAGCAAGGCCACCGCCAGTTTCAATTGATCCTCGGCAACCAGATCCGCAGCATCGAGTTGGTTCACCTTCCGCACCGATTCGAACCGCGCGGCGGCTTCGGGCCATCGTCCATGGGCGGCGTGCCAGTCACCCAAGGCGCGCAACCCTGTGGAAACCTCAATGGAAGGCATGTCCAGCGGAAGGTTCGCCGAGAGCTTGTCGGCCTCCTCAAAACGGCGTTGAGTTACCAGCAGCGCCAGATGGGACGCATTTTCTCGAAATTCAGCCTCTCTCCTCAACCGCGCCTCGGAAGTCCGGGCCTCCCGCTCTTTAACGAACATCATTGTCGAAATGATGGTGCCCAGTAGCAGAGAAGCAACGGCCGCCGCTCCGAACAGAAACACCATTCGGTTTCTGCGCACGAGCTTTTGCAGCCGATACAACCGGCTGGGCGGACGCGCTAGAACGGGTTCCTCTTGCAAGTAGTGCTCTATGTCCATCGCCAGGCCGTTGGCTGTGACATAGCGGCGGGTGCGGTCTTTCTCCAGGCACTTCAGGACAATCCAGTCCAAATCACCCCGAAGCTGAGACACCAACCGGGGCGGTTCGACATGAAGCCTCCTGGCCGTCTTGGTTAATTCCTCGTTGTTGAGCGTTTGGAGTTTGGCCGAGGGACTCAACGGTTCCTGCTCACGCACCGTGCGTCTCAGTTCGTCCATCCCCAATTTCAACAAATCCGTCGTGTCAAAGGGAGTGCGACCTGTCAGGAGTTCGTAAAGCAATACACCCAGGGAGTAAATGTCGCTGCGGGTATCCAGGTTCAACCCGCTCAATTCCATCTGTTCGGGACTCATGTAGGCGGGGGTGCCCATCAATTGCGCATACGAGGTGAAAAGCGTCTTGTCCGTCAGGCGTTGCTCGGTCGCTTTGGCAATCCCGAAGTCAATCACCTTGGGAAACGGAACTCCGTCATGCAGGGTGACCATGATGTTCGACGGCTTGAGGTCGCGATGGATAATTCCCTTTTGGTGGGCATGCTGGACCGCGTTGCAGACCTGGATGAACAACTGCAGCCGTTCCTGCATGCTCACGCGGTTCTGGTCGCAGTAATCTGTGATCTTGACGCCATAGACCAGTTCCATCACGAAGTAAGGCCGGCCGGTTTCGGTCGCCCCAGCATCCAGAACCCGCGCAATATTAGGATGATCCATCAGGGCCAGGGCCTGGCGCTCGACCTCGAACCGAGCGATCACATTCTTGGTATCCATCCCCAGCTTGATGATCTTCAGGGCCACCCGGCGGCGAATCGGCTGTGCCTGCTCCGCCATATAAACCACCCCGTAGCCCCCTTCCCCAAGCTTCTGGAGTAACTTGTACGGGCCGATGCACTTGGTCTCGGGGATTTCAGGCTCCAGCGCTGATTCGGCCGCTGAAAGGACCTGAGCAGCATCGGCGGGCTCCGGCTCCAAGGCCGGAGCACAGTCTTGGAAGAAATCGCCGGCGCTTTGCGAAACGGCCAATAACTTCTCAACCTGTTCGCGCAACGCCTGGTCGGCGCCGCACGCCTGGTCCAAGAACTGGCGGCGTTGCGCTGGGTCGGCTATTTCCAGCGCCTCAACAAACACCGCCTTTTCGCGCGGGACTCGAGTGCTCATTTGTCCATTGACCTCTAATGCGACAAAGGCAGACCACTTTCGCCAAAATGATGCAGAATGTTTCGACGTTTACTTCTGCTCGCTAATATAGCGAAACAGCCAGGCCCTGGCATAGGCCCACTGCCGATCCAGCGTGCGGGGCGCAAGCCCCAGGGTTTCAGCGATTTCCTCATTGCTCAAGCCGCCGAAGAATTTCAGCACCACAATGCGCTCCAGTTCGGGATCTTCCACCTTGAGGAGGGCTAGCGCCTCGTCAACCAGCAAAATCTTGTCGTCGGGGGTCGTCTGAGCCAGTTCCAAATCCTCGATGTTCAACCGCACCTGACCGCCGCCATGCTTGAGCCGGGACTTGTGGCGCGCCCGCTCGATCAAGATGCGGCGCATTGCCTCAGCGGCGGCGCCGAAAAAATGGGCGCGGTTTTGCCAGGTTCGGTCACCGTCCGCCACCAACCGTAACCAAGCCTCATGTACCAAGGCCGTCGGCTGAAGCGTCTGGCCGGACATTTCATGCGCCATTCGCGCTGCCGCCAACCGCCTCAGTTCGGCATATACCAGCGGCAGCAGCTTCTCGGCCGCGCCTTCCTCGCTGCGACTAATCGCATGCAGAACCTGTGTAATTTCAGCAATTTCAGGCATTACTAGCTGCATTATACGCCCGCAAAGGCTGGGATCCAAGACAAAAGCGCGGGGGGCGGCGCGGCGGGGCTTTGGACTTTGACCTGCCGATCAGCGGTCAAGCTGCGCCGCCGGCTCCACCGAGTCCTCGCGCCGATTCGTCAGCAGGCAGTGTGGCGCAGCCCAAGTTCCTTACTGAGGCCGAGGTTGAACGCTTCGAACGTGACAACCTCGTGGCGGCGTTGGAAGCGGCTAATTGGAAGATCAGCGGACGCGATAGCGCCGCGGAACTTCTGGGCCTCAAGCCTACGACTTTGCTTTCAAGGATGACCAAATGGGGCCTGAAGAGGCCCGAACGCGCACCATCCTGACTCATGCTCACTCTGTTCTCGGAAGCAAGCTTTGGATGCTGGTTGTGGCAACAACGGCAATGGCACTCAGAAGTCATTTCGCAAGATGGCCTCGAGTCGGCGGCAAATCTCGCGGCCATACTCGGCCCAGAGCCCTTCGCCCCAATAGCGAAAGCAACTGGTTTGGGAGCAGAGCAGGTGAAACAGGGCGTTGCGGTAACGCGGCTCGCTCGACGGAATGCGGGGCCGAATTACTTTCTCATGGAAATGCGCGCTGGCTCGCTCGATGGGGTTCAACAAACTTTCATACCCTTTCACCCAGGAAATGCTATTCGTCCAACTGCCACCCTCCGTGTGAAACCGGGAGTCCTCTCGCTTGAGGTCGTCAATTACCCTGGCCAGTTGTTCGGGACCCGAAGCCGGCCGGAACCGGTCCCAAATGCGCTTCTGGAAAATGGGCTGCAACGTGGGAAGGTCTTTCTCCCGGATACCGAGGCTGGCGAGATGCTCCAGGTACTCGCTGCCATTGAGGATTGGCGTCTCCGAGCCTGAGCATTCGCGAATTACTTCATGGTACTTGGCCGGAAATTCGTTCATCATCACCCCGCCGTTCTCGCCATCGGCAATTTGAACCACCAGCGGCGGGACCCGCTTTCCCGCGAGTTCCCATGGTGAAAGCCCTTTGGCTTCGTAATACGGCTGCATCTGGGCCACCAGTTTTGTGTCGCTGCCCTGGGTCTTGATAAGCGCAATAATCGTTGCCTCCTCGCCGCGCGAGTTCCGGCAAACCAACCGGTGCGGCAGGTGCTTGCGCTCCGGCCCGGTGCCGGTTTCCGGACGCTCCACGGTATGCTCCTGGACCAACACCCACCGGTAGCCGCAGTCCTTGAGCGTCTTGATGAACTCATAAGCTATATCCGGATGATTAGGCAGGGCCATCTCCGCGGGAGAAAAGCCGCGCACCCGTGCCAGCGCTTCAAGACCAAAGGTCGCCGCGAAATGGTGCTGCCAGGCCCGGACGTGCAAGCGATAATCCTGCGGCGGCGTTGAAGGCGCCACCGCATGGCCCCAGGGGCAGCCCAGCCATTCCACCGCCGCGGAGTACCGCGGCTCGCACGTGATTCGCCGCAGGCTATCGAGGACGTCGTGCAGCCCCATCTTCCAAAGTCCGTGCAGGAGTGTTCCCGAGCAGTCCAGCATAACGCGTGGTTGTTTGCCTTCCTCGATGAGCGCAGGAATGAATTCGCCCATCCGCTTGTAGCACCAGTGGAACACCGGGGCGTTGTGGTTGTCGCCGATATCCGGGTGTTTCATCATGTGGTCCAGGTTGCTGACGATTTCGGCCGTCTTCAAATCCGAACCGCCGGCGGGGATCAATGGTTGGTGCATGTGCAGGGCAATGGCGAACCCGCTCTTTATTCGGCTGAAGTCATTCGAGCTTTGCGTCGAAAGCTTTGAGTTCTTACCGTCGGTCTGCTTTGTCTCCTTCACGGCTCTTTCAGCACCACAGATGTCGGGCAGACCATCGTGTGTTTGTGTTTGGTCATTCATAAATCACAATCGCCCACAACTCAGGGGGCTTGGGGTATCGCTCGCCTGGTGGTTGGGCCAGTTTCCGCCTCGGCAATGAGCACCACCACCGAACGAGGGCCGGCGCGATACGCTCGCCCCGTAACCGCAGGCGCCGACGGCCAATCCTGGATATCATCGGGGGAGTCGAGCGACGTATCAATCCATCGGCGCCAGGGATGGCTTGCGGCTTGCGTTTCTGCCGGCAACTGGAATTCGAGCGATTCCCAGTAAGCGTTGAAGATGAGGTAGAAAGACAGGTTCTCTTCCGGCAATTCCGCACTTAACGCCAGGCTGTGCGATTGCTGGCCCCAGTCGGTTTGGTGAAGCTTGATGCCATGCCAGGCTTTGCGGGCCCCGCGCAGGAGCTGGTTTAGACTGCGTCTTTGGCGCTCAGTGTCCACTTTGCGCAAAGCGCGGCGCGCAGCCAAGAGCTCGACAAACCGGTGGAGGTCCGCGTGCTGCCGCACTTGGTTCCAGTCAAACCAACTGGTCTCATTGTCCTGGCAGTAGGCGTTGTTGTTCCCGCGCTGACTCCGCCGCGCTTCGTCGCCCATCAAGAGCATGGGCACGCCCAGCGAAAGGAAGGTCACGGTCAGAAAGTTCTTGATCTGGCGCTCGCGCAGCTTTTCGATGGCGGGGTCGTCGGTAGGGCCCTCCACGCCGCAATTCCAACTTCGGTTATCGTTGGCGCCGTCGCGATTGTCCTCGCCGTTGTGCTCGTTGTGCTTCTGGTCATAGGACACCAGGTCGTTCAAGGTGAACCCGTCGTGGCAGGTGACGAAGTTGACGCTTTGTTCGGCCTCTCGCTCTTTGTGCCCGTAAACCTCGGGGCTGCCGAGGAACCGGTCGGCCAACCGACCGACGCAGCCCTCCTCCCCCCGAAAGAAACCGCGCACATCATCGCGGAAGCGACCGTTCCATTCCTTCCAACTGTCGCCAATGAAACTGCCGACCTGGTAGAGACCGGCGGCATCCCAAGCTTCCGCAATCAGTTTGGTTCCCGACAAAACCGGGTCGGACTCGATGTCCCACAACACGGGAGGATGGGGCATGACCTGGCCTGAAGGGGCGCGGGCGAGAATGGAGGCGAGATCGAAGCGAAATCCATCCACGTGCATCACTTCCACCCAATAGCGGAGGCTGTCCACGATGAGCCGCCGAACGATGGGGTGGTTGGCGTTGAGCGTGTTGCCCGTGCCGCTGAAATTCGCGTAGCGGGCCGGGTTGGCTTCGAGGAGGTAATAAATGGAATTATCCAGTCCGCGCAAGCTGATCGTGGGGCCGGTATGGCCCCCTTCCGCAGTATGGTTGAAGACGACATCCAGAATGACTTCCAAGCCTTCCCGGTGCAGGGCCTTGACCATGTCACGAAACTCATCCATCGGACCGAGCGGGTGCTGGCGCGAGCTATAGGCCTGGTGAGGCGCGAAGAACGAAACCGGCGCGTAGCCCCAATAGTTAACCTTGCCTGGAGGACAGTCTTGGGGATCGAACTGGAAAACCGGCAGCAACTCGACCGCCGTAACCCCGAGTTGTTTTAAATAGTGGATCTTCTCGATCAGGCCGGCGTACGTGCCACGCAGGTTTTCCTTGAGGCCGGAGCTCGGATGCCGGGTGAAGCCGCGGACGTGCATCTCGTAGATGATGGTCTTCGAAGATGGTCGCTTTAGCGGAGTGTCGCCTTCCCAATTATAGATGGAAGGATCCACCACGACGCTCTTCATGGCCGTGGCGCAGTTGTCTCCCGGATGGCGGGCGGCTTCTCGGGAATAGGTGCGAGGGACAGCTACTCCGCGCCCATAGGGGTCAAGCAGGACCTTGCTGGGATCGAAGCGCGCGCCGCTGGCGGGATCGAACTGCCCGCGCGCCCGGTAGCCATAAAGCTGCCCCGGTTGTAGTCCCGGAACGAAAGCGTGCCAATAATGATAGCTTCTGCTGGTCGCGGGGTCCAACGGGATCACGTGGGATGGCCGCGAGTCGTCGTCCCGTTTGAAGAGCAACAATTCGATCGCCGCGGCGTTGCGCGAGAAGACGCTGAAGTTAACACCCCCGTTGACGAATGTGGTGCCGAGCGGCGAACTTTGTCCGGGGTTTACAATAAGAGGCATCGCCGTTTAGGTCATCGATCTGTTCGCGCGAAGTGCCAACGCTTCTACCGGGCTATTCGTTCAGTCCCCAATGCCGGTACCCCACGAAGCCGGAGTGCTCCGGAACCGTGGTATATAGCTGGTTTTTGCGTGGTGTTTTTGCATCGGCTGGACTTGGCTCCGGATTGCCCTGCGCGGGCCTTTCCGGCTCCGGCTCCAACACATCGGGAGAGAGATCATCGAGCGACTTGAGAACGGTTTTTGTTTTCATAGATGGCGATTTAGCTTTTATGGGAGTCATTCCAGATTGGTTTCAGGCAACTGGCACGGCTGAGTGGCCCTCGCAATTTTCCGCGGATGTCTCAAGGTCTATGCTGCGCAGCAGTTCTTTGGCAATCGCTACGACTCGGTCCGGCTCGAAGCCGAACTTCTTCTGAAGCTCCTTGAGCGGCGCCGACGCGCCGAAGGTGTGCATTCCTATGACCCGGCCTTTGGCACCAACATAACGTTCCCAGCCGAAGGTCGAGCCCTGTTCCACCGCGACCCGTGCCGCGACTTCAGGCGGCAGGACACTCTCCTGGTACTCCCGACTCTGGTGCTCGAAAATATCCCAGGAGGGCATCGAAACCACCCGCGACCGGATGCCTTCGGTCAGCAGTTTCTCATGCGCCTGGATAGCGAGAATGACCTCGCTTCCCGATGCAATGAGGATGACCTCCG
>JBEKJO010000011.1:0-69862 GCA_050011195.1 Verrucomicrobiota bacterium
CCAGTGCGTGAGAGCCGTCTGCCATCCCGGCCATCGCGCCGCGCATTGAATCGAACCAAACATGCCGCGCTCGGGGGTTGGATTGTAAATCCGGTTTTCAGCCGGAAAGCCAAGGCGGTCCAATTCCGCCTGGATGGCCCGGTTGGCGGGAGCGCAAACCACGGTGATTTGCTTCGCTCGCAAGGCCCGCCATTGCTGGATCAAATGGCCGAGGACCGACGTGCCGCGCCAGGGCAACAGCAACTTGGGCTTGCCCATCCGCGCGGACCGGCCCGCGGCCAGGATGACCACTCCGACAGAAAAAGCGCGTGCAACAGCAGGCCGTCTCATAGTGCCGCAATACCGCAGATTTCAACCCAAGTTGCAAGCATTTGGGCGAGCAGCGGAGAGCCGGGGGCGCAGGTACTGCCGTGGGGAGCCTTCACGGTCTTTTGCCCGCACATCGGGATCATGAACCCACCGACAACGGCGGACCCCTCTCCCTCGCCCCCTCTCCTCCAAAGGAATGCTGAGTCCAAAGGAGGAGAGGAAGAACCCGCCGTCGCAAACGGTGCAACCACAAAGGGCAAGTGGTATAACGGTGCCGGGGAGCGTGGAGCAGAGGTTTCTTGCCTGGCGTTTCAGGCGGTCTGAATTTGCCTGAGCTGCGCCTGGTATTCCTCAGGCAGGCGCCAGAACTTTGCGCCGTCCACGAGCTGCTTTTTGTAAGCAGCGTTGGGCAAAGGGGGGTTGGGCTGACGATTGGCGAAGTAAAGCCAAACAAGGAGCGGCTCCTCCCTGTTGCCGTCGCGGTACACCGGGCGCTTTTCCCGCACGTAACAATTGGCGTTTGATGGACGCCCCGGCTGGTAGCCTTCGCTTTCGTCCAGGCGCCGCAGATCCGATTCAGAAATGTCGAAGACGACTCCCCAGATATCCTGACCCGGTTCAGGCACACCATCGCACGTGCCACAATCTCGGTCCTTGGCGTGTCGGGTAAAGGCCAGGCGGTGGTCGGGGAGTTTGGCAATCGCCACGAACTGCGCCGACGGGCAGCGTTGGCGCATTTGGCCGGAATCCATGTTTGAGCCGTAAGCAAAGTAGAGCATCGGATTGGGTCAGGGGCCGCCGTTGCAGGCCGACCGGGCAAAAGTGTAACGCGGCTTTGCTCCTTTGAAAGCCGGGATTTCTTGTGGCTTCCGGGGGAAGTTTCTCATACCGTCTCCCGCCTATGGAAACGATTCTAGCGGAAGCCGACCGGGTCCCGTCGGCCAAACAGATTGAGGACATTGCGATGTCCACACCGGTGACGGACATCCATACGCACCTGTACGACCCCGCTTTCAAGGAATTGCTGCTTTGGGGCATCGATGATTTGCTCGTCTATCACTACTTGGTTGCCGAAGCCTTCCGCTACCTCGACCTGCCCTACGACAAGTTCTGGTCGCTATCCAAAACCCGGCAGGCGGACCTGATCTGGGACGCGCTCTTTCTCCAGCACTCACCAGTGTCCGAGGCCTGCCGCGGCGTGTTGACCACCCTCCACGCGCTGGGCCTGGACGTGAAGAAACGTGACTTGCCGGCGCTGCGCTCGTGGTTTGCAAGCCAGACGGTGGACCACCACATCACCCGCTGCATGGAACTGGCGGGCGTGGGGAAGATCTTCATGACCAACTCGCCCTTTGACGACCTGGAACGCCCGGTCTGGGAGAAGGATTTCCGCCGGGATGACCGCTTCGCCGCCGCGCTGCGCATCGACCCGCTGTTGTTGTCCTGGCCCGAAGCGGCGTCCAAGCTCGCCCGCTGGGGCTACAAGGTCCAAGGCGGTGTTCCATCGCGAAAGACCTTTGACGAAGTGCGCCGCTTCTTGGCGAACTGGACCAAACGGATCGACGCGCGCTATGTGATGGTTTCTCTGCCGGCGGAATTTGACTTCCCCTCGAAGAGCATCACGACCCAACTAATTGAGAAGGCCGTGCTGCCGCACTGCCGGGAGCACGGAGTGCCCTTCGCCTTGATGCTCGGCGTGAAACGGGCCACGAATCCGCAACTGAAACTGGCGGGTGACGGCGTGGGTTTGAGCAACCTGGCGGTGTTGCAGAACCTCTGCGCGGGCTTTCCGGAAAACAAGTTCCTGACCACGGTGCTCGCCCGCGAAAACCAGCACGAGTTGTGCGTGCTCGCGCGCAAGTTCCGCAACCTGCACCCCTTCGGCTGCTGGTGGTTCACGAATGTGCCGTACCTGATTGATGAAATTACGCGGCTGCGCCTCGAGTTGCTGGGCTTGAGCTTCACGCCGCAACATTCGGACGCCCGCGTCCTCGACCAGATCGTCTATAAATGGCGGCACTCGCGCCGCCTCATCGCCCAGGTGCTGGTGGACAAATACTCGGCCCTGGCGCAAACCGGCTGGCAGGCCAGCCGCGTGGAAATCGAGCGCGACGTAAAAGACCTGTTTGGCGGCGCCTTCGCGCGGTTCTGCCAGGGATAGGGAAAACTTCAGCGCGCTCCATGCCTGGATTGATTGCCATCGTAGGCCGGCCAAACGTCGGCAAGTCGGCCTTGTTCAACCGCATCGCCGGCCGGCGCATTGCCATCGTGCACGATCAACCCGGCGTCACGCGCGATCGCATCACCGCGGAAGTGGAATGGTGCGGACTGCCCTTCACGCTCGTCGATACCGGCGGCATCGGCCTGTCGCGCGGCGAAAAGGCGGATGATGTCATCGTCAAGGCGGCGCTCGAGCAGGTCGAACTGGCCATCGAAGCGGCCAACGTCATCGTGCTGGTGGTGAATGTCCAGGAGGGCGTCGTGCCGCTCGACCGCGAGGCCGCCGCGCGCTTGCACCGCAGCGGCAAACCGGTTCTGGTCGCCGTCAACAAGGTGGACACGCACCGGGCCGAGGCCGGCGCTTTGGAGTTTGCCGAACTCGGCTTCGACCAAATCTTTCCTCTCAGCGCGATTCACGGCGAAGGCATTGAACCGCTGATGAATGCGGCGATGGGACGGATCGCTGTCCGAACTGAACCCCCCAGCGAGCCGGGCGGTCAGGACGCGGATGACGCATCACCCCTCACGCATCCCGCCCCTCTCAAACTCGCCATCGTCGGCCGCCCCAATGTCGGCAAGTCGTCCATCATCAACGCCCTCACGAAGTCCGAACGCGTCGTCGTCAGCCCGATTCCCGGGACCACCCGCGACGCTGTGGATGTGCCGTTCGCAGTCGAAACGGAGGGCCTGCGGCAATCCTACGTGCTGATCGACACTGCCGGCTTGCGCAAGACACGGCGCATCGGTGATTCGATCGAGTTCTTCAGCGTCAAGCGCGCCGAAGAGTCCATTGCCCGTTGCGACATCGCCATCCTCGTTTTGGACGCGGAGGCTGGGATAACCGAGCAGGACAAAAAGATCGCCGACCGGATTGTGGAAGAACGCAGAGCCTGCATCGTGGTGGTGAACAAATGGGACCTGATGGACGACGCCGTCCGCAAAGCGCGCCTGGAGGAGATCGAGCGCCGCCGGAAAAAGGAGAACAGAAAGGCGCCCAACGTCATGACGACGCTCGCCGAGTTCGGCGAATGGGTGCAGGAGCATCTGTTCTTTCTCGACTACGCACCGGTGATTTTCACCTCGGCCAAGTCCGGCTTTCACCTGGATCGCCTGCTCGAAGCGGTGCGCTACGTCGCCGCGCAGTTGCAGCAGAAGGTTCCCACGGCGATTCTGAACCGCACGTTGCACGATGCCGTGGAGCGCCGCCAGCCCGTTAGTGCGCGGGGCCATCGCCTGAAGTTCTTTTACGCGACGCAAGTCAGGCAGGCGCCTCCCACCTTTTTGCTCTTCGTCAGCCGCGATGAACTTTTCTCCGATCAGTACCAGAAGTACTTGGCCGGCCAGATGCGACGCGCCTTCGGCTACGAAGGATGCCCGATAGTTCTCGCCGCCAAATCCCGCCCGAAGACCATCGAGCCCGTGCGGAAATTCAAACCCCGGTACAAGCCAGCCTCAAGCTGAAGCCGGCGCGCTTTTGGTCACGGGCATCCCTTTGCGGGCGCGGATGGGTGCCCGGAACGGTTTTTTTGGGAGTAATTCTTGAGGTTTTCCTCAAGGAATAGCGTTTGCGCAAATATTTTCAGAATTATCTTGTTCCCCCAACAGGTGGTGGTTAAGTTTGAAGTGTTACCCAACTAATGGGGTATGTGCAGGGCCTCGAGGAGAGGCGCAAATGTTTAGATATTGGCCAATTTGAACCAAATCTGCCGGATGTTTTGTTGAAGGTCCGTCAACGGGCACAACCGGCGGGACAGCAGTAAAAAGGAAAACCATGATAGTTGCCAGCGAACAGGTTTTGGCTGACGCCCCCCCCCAGGGACGCCGCCGGTCCGCAACCGTCACCGGGACTCGGGCGCCCAAAGGCACCCTTGGCTCGGCGAAGAAATTGCTCAGTATCGAAAGGACTTTCAGCGATCCCAAGATTAATCCGTTCGACCAAATCGAGTGGGAACGGCGGACCGCTGAAATCACAGACGAGGCCGGGAAAGTCATTTTCAAACAGGAAAACGTCGAGGTGCCCAAGGCCTGGTCGCTCCTGGCCACCAAGGTGGTCGTGTCGAAGTACTTTTACGGCGAGCAAGGCACCGCGGAGCGGGAGACATCGGTCCGGCAACTCATCCACCGCATTTGCCGCACGATCGCGGATTGGGGCGTCAAGGACGGCTGCTTCACCAAGGCCGGCGGCGAAGTCTTCTGCGACGAGCTGACGTGGCTCTGCCTGAATCAGTACGGCGCGTTTAATTCCCCGGTCTGGTTCAACGTTGGGCTGTATCACCAGTATCACATCGGCAATTCCTCCAGCCGCGGCAACTGGTTTTGCGATCCCCGGACCGGCCAGGCGGAGCGGGCGAAAACGCCGTATGAGTATCCGCAGTGCAGTGCCTGCTTCATCCAGTCAGTGCAGGATAACATGGAGTCGATCATGCACCTGGCCCACAGCGAGGCGATGCTGTTCAAGTTCGGCTCCGGCACCGGGACAGATCTCTCCCCCATCCGCTCCGGCAAGGAAAAGCTCAGCGGCGGCGGCCGGCCGAGCGGGCCGTTGTCCTTCCTGAAGGTCTATGACCAGGTGGCCAACGTGGTGAAGTCCGGCGGGAAGACGCGCCGCGCCGCCAAGATGAACACCCTGCGCGACTGGCACGGCGACATCCAGGAATTCATCGAGGCCAAGATGAAGGAGGAGAAGAAGGCCTGGGCGCTCATCGAGCAAGGCTACGACGGCTCCTACAATGGCGACGCCTACGGCAGCGTGATGTATCAGAACGAGAACCTCTCCGTGCGGGTCAGCGACGCGTTCATGCAAGCCGCGCAGGAGGGCAAGGAATGGTGGACGCGTTCCGTCACGACGGGCAAGCCGCTGGAGAAGAAAGACGCCAGCGCACTGCTGCACAAGATCGCCGAGGGCACGTGGGTCTGCGGCGACCCGGGTCTGCAGTACGACGGCGCCATCCAGAAATGGCACACGTGCAAAGGCACCGAGCCGATTCACTCGACGAATCCGTGCTCGGAATACGTCTTCCTCAACAACACCGCCTGCAACCTGGCGTCGCTGAACCTGATGAAGTTCAAGCGTGAGGACGGCACTTTCAATGTCGCGCAGTTCAAGGCCGCCGTGCGAATTTTCATTGCCGCGCAGGAAATCCTGGTTGACAACGCCAGCTATCCGACCAAGGAAATCGCGGAGAACTCCCATATCTTCCGCACGCTTGGCCTGGGTTACGCCAACCTCGGCTCGCTCATCATGAGCTACGGCCTGCCCTACGATTCAGACGAAGGGCGCGCCCTGGCCGGGGCGATTACCGCAATCATGACGGGCCACGCTTACGAGCAATCAGCCGAACTCGCCGCCGTCATGGGCCCCTTTAAGGGCTATCGCGACGCCCGTTGCGCGCATGTGTCCAAGCCGTTAGCCGAGGACAATGCCGAATCCATGCTGGGCGTTATTAAGCAGCATCGTGAGGCCGTTGAGGAAATCCAACCCAGCCAGGAATTCAATTATCTGAAAGAGGAAGCGCGCGAGTCCTGGGACGGCGCGCTCGAACGCGGCCGCACCGTGGGCTATCGCAACGCGCAAGTCACCGTGCTGGCGCCGACCGGCACCATCGCGTTCCTGATGGACTGCGACACGACCGGCATCGAGCCCGACATCGCGCTGGTGAAGTACAAGCTGCTGGCGGGCGGCGGTCTGCTGAAAATTGTCAACCGCACGGTGCCTGAAGCGCTGCGCCGGCTGGGGTACAGCGCCCGGGAATGCGAGCGCATCATCGCGCATATCGAGAGATGCGATACGATTGAAGACGTTGCCGAGGGCGGCCAAACCATCCGGAGCGGGTTGAAGCCGGAGCATCTGCCGGTTTTCGATTGCGCCTTCAAGCCGTATCGCGGCCAGCGGAGCATTCAGTACCTGGCCCACCTGAAAATGATGGCGGCGGCCCAGCCATTCGTCAGCGGCGCGATTTCCAAGACCGTCAACATGCCCAACGAAAGCACGGTCGAAGACGTTCGTGACGCCTATGTGCAGGCGTGGAGGATGGGCCTCAAGTGCGTGGCCATCTATCGCGACGGCTCAAAGCGCTCGCAGCCGCTTAACACGAAACGAACCAACGAGGGCGGCGATAAGGTCGCCGCCGCGGACACCTCCACACTGGAAATACGCATCAAGGAACTGGAAGCCGAGGTCGCCCGGCTCAATGCTCAGGCCGGCAAGCCGTTGCGCCGCCGCCTCTCCGACACCCGCACCGCCATTACGCACAAGTTCGATATAGCGGGCCATGAAGGGTATCTCACCGTCGGGTTGTTTGAGCCCAGCCAGCCGGGCGAGCTGTTTATCACGATGGCCAAGGAAGGCTCGACGATCGGCGGGCTGATGGACGGCATTGGCACCCTGACCAGCATGGCGCTGCAGTACGGCGTGCCGCTCGAAGCCCTGGTCCGAAAATTCGCCCACGTGCGCTTCGAACCCTCGGGCTTTACTAAGAATCCCGATATCCGCAACGCGGCCTCCATCACCGATTACGTATTCCGCTGGATGGCCGTGCAATTCATCCCCGGATTCCGCGAGGCCAATTCACCGAATCGCAATCAGCCGGAGCTGGCCATTCCCGGATTGCAGGAAGCGGAGAAGAAGAAGGTCAACCGGCCCGTGCCGGAGCTGGCCATCGCGGAGGACACCGATATTCTGGACGCTGAATCCGGCCAGCCGGGAAATGGCAGGGGCCATCAACCCGCCCGGCCCGCCCCCGCCGAGCGGACGGTAAAGACTCTCAGCGATTCGGTCGCGCACTTTCAACAGGATGCGCCCACGTGCCCTAATTGCGGCCACATGACCGTGCGCAACGGCGCGTGCTACAAGTGCCTCAACTGCGGCGAAAGTCTGGGATGCAGTTAGTTTAGAAGCCTGCACCGGGCACGAAGTCCGAAGGGCTGGGAAAGCCCTTTCCCTCGCTTCCGGCATGCTTGAATCGAGGGTGGTTTCAGGTTTTGCTTCCCCGGCGCCCCCCTGCTAGGCTGCGGCTATGAATAGCAGCCCGCAGACCACTTTCATCAAAGAGGACCCTTGGCGCATCTTTCGCATCATGGCCGAGTTCGTCGATTCGTTTGAGACCCTCTCGCAGGTCGGCCCCGGGGTCACGGTTTTCGGTTCCGCCCGCATGTCCCCGCGCGATGCCCACTACAAGGCCGCAGTCGAATTGGCCCAGGGCCTGGCCAAACACAACCTGGCCATCATCACTGGCGGCGGACCGGGCATTATGGAAGCCGCCAACAAGGGCGCCGCGCTCGCCAAAGGAAAATCGGTCGGCCTGAACATCGAGTTGCCGCACGAACAAAAAGGCAACTGCTACGCCAACATCCCCATCCATTTTCACTACTTCTTCTCGCGCAAGGTCTGCTTCGTGAAATACAGCATCGCCTTTGTTTTCATGCCCGGTGGCTTCGGCACATTGGATGAATTCTATGAAGTGCTGACGCTGGTGCAGACCGAGCGCATTCCGGCCTTCCCGCTGATCCTCTTTGGCTGCCGGTTCTGGAAGGGTCTGCTCCACTGGATGAAGACGGCAATGGAGGAGAAGAACAAATTCATCAGCCCCGGCGATCTGGAGCTGGTAACGATCACCGACGACCCGGAAGAAGCAATCGACGTTATTCTCGACTACGAACGCCGCGTCGGCCCGCCTGAGATTGTCCCGAAGGCCTTCGCTTGAGCCCGCCTCGGGTCAGCTTCGAGAGCCCGACCGTTTGAGTGCTTCGGCGGCCAGCACCTTCTCCTCCGGCAAAAGTTCGGACTTCCGGGCAATGTCCAGATACTTGCCGGCCTTGTTGGTTTCGCCGGCCGCGGCCAGGAGGAGTCCATAGTAGAGCGCGACGGACGGGGTTTCGAGCGCTTCGGCCTTGAGTTTCTCGAACAGGGCCAATCCCTCCCTGGTCCGCCCCTGGAGATGAAGGGAGAAGGCGTAGGTGGAAATGACGATGGGTTCCGCGGGATGCCGGGTAAAGACTTCCTTCGCCAACTCGTGCGCCGTGGGCAAGTTCAGTTTGAGCAGCAGGGAAGTTGCCGCCAGGTTGTTTTGGGCGGAGAAATTCTGCGGGGTGAAGCTCGCCATGGTGGAGTACACCTTGTTCAAAGCGTGGGTATCGCCCGTGGCCAGATACAGCCGTTCCAGTTCGCGCAGGGCCCAGCGCTCTCGCGGGAAGCGTTGCGCAATCTGCCAAAGCAGATCCTCCCTGGCCTGGCTCCGTCCGCCACTGTTGGCCATACTGAGCAAGGCGGTCAAGGGACCCAGGCGATCGTCGGCATCCCGGATGGCCGTGCGCCAGCGGGCATCGGCGGCGAGTTTCTGATTGAGCTCTGCCGCCGCGCGCGAGAGGAAGGCAAATCGCAGGAACTCCAGGTCCCCCCACTTCTGTTCCTGAAGAGAAGTTTCCAGACCGCGCCAATCTTGCCTGGCCAGATAGCAATCTACCAGCGCCAGTGGGACCGGCTGCTCGGCCCGCAGCTTGGCCGGACAGCCAGTCAGCCAGGCCAGCGCCTCGTCAGTGAGGCCATGGCCGATCATCCACGATGAAACCCCGTAAACCTCTGCGGCATTGGTGAGCGCATCCTTTTGCAGCCCGCTGAGATAGGCGCTGAATTCGGGGTTCCTGGATTGTTGCAGGATCGTGAGATGCTGCAAGCGGTCATCCGGAACGGAATGCAAATCTGCTAGAAGCTGCCGGGAAAAGCGTTCGGCCGTGGAAAGGTCACCCCGCCCCAAGCTCTCCGCCACCAGCCAGCGGAGGGCAACGGTGCCGACATTGGTGCTGGCGCGCAAGAGTTCGAGGGTGGCCCGCGCAGCCGCAGGGGCGCCCGCATTAGTGGACTGGAGCCGGAGGACGGCCAAGTTCAACTGGTGCAGCTCATTGGTCGGTTCGAGCCGGCTGGCCTGCTCAAACTGGGCGACGGCCTCAGCGGTTCGCTTGAGGCGGAGGGCCAGTTCAGCCGAAACCGCGTGGTAAGCGGCAACCTCTCCGGCTGAGTCTTTGAGTTCGTCCAGCGTCTGTGCCGCCAGGGGGTAGGGAGGGCTCTGGGACCGCAGGGCGGTGGAGGCGAGCATGAGTTTGTTCTGGATGGTCGGGGACAACTCCACGATGCGGCGCCGCCAGTCCAAAAGGAAGGGGGAGCGGGACCGTTCGGCCAAATCGGCCATAATCCGGCAGGCCTCCAGGTTGCGGGGATTCACCCGCAAAGTCTGGCGGGCGTTCAGGGAAACACTGCGGTAGTCTCCTTGGACCAGACATTTCCTGGCCTGTTCGAGCGCCCGCGTCTCCCGGTAGTGCCGGTAAGCGGGGCGGCCGTAGAACCACAGGCCGAGGCATCCGAGAGCGATTATCAGGCCCGCAAGGACAGCTTTTCTCATAAATTCACTGGGCCGCGATTAAATTCTCGACCGGCCTGTTCGTCAATGGGAATCCGCTCGAAGGAGGCGTTGGCTGGTTGCCGGCTCTGCGCCGGATGTCAGTGGTTTCAAGCCACGAAAATAGTTAAAAAAAATGCAGAAAAGCGTTGACAGAAACCCCTGTTTGGCTAGAATGCGGAAAAGTATGTGAGTATTTAGGGTGTCGAGCAGCTTTATTGAGAGATGCAGTCTATGAGAACACTGGGTAAAACAAGGCTCTTTTTGGCCATCGGTGCGCTGTGGGCAGGTTCTGTCGTGCCGCTCTCGGCGCAGACGGTTATCTACTCCAACACGAACACCGATCTGGCAACCCGTTTGAACACGGGGACGTATGAAGCCGGTAACGAGATTCTGTTGGCCGGCACCGCGCGGTACCTGACCTACTTCTCCTTCGAGTACTGGGGCACGGCAAGCTCGTCCAGTTTTTCCGCGCCGATCACAGCCACGCTGACGTTTTACCAAATGAATGGTCCGCTGGTTAGCGGTTACCCGAGCCCCGGGACAAGCTTTTTTAGCGAGTCGTTTTCGGTCCCTGGTCCAACGCCCCGAAGCACGTTCATCTTTACCCCGGCGTCAGATTTTCCGGGCGGGCAGCCGCTCTTCATTCCGACCTCCGACATGACCTGGAGCATTCAGTTCTCGGGGATGGGAGCAACCGACGCGGTGGGGGTGGATATCTACGGGCCACCAACAGTGGGGCAGGCTTATGGCGATTACTGGCAAAACGACGGGACGGTCTTGTCGCCATCGTGGGTGTTGCTGACGAACACCGTGCCGATGGATTTCGCCGCGCAGATGTATGCGAATCAGAACATTCCGGAACCTTCGGTCCTCGTCCTCTCGCTGGCCGGTGGCTTGGGGATTCTGACTCTTGTTCGGCGGCTGCGCCGAAGAGAATAGGCGGAAGTTGGAGAACTTGCAGGGCGCGAGCATCGGCTCGCGCCCTTTTGTTTGGCGGAGCCGCGCAGGGACCTCAAGGAGGTGTCACGGCCTGGTAGAACCTCCGGGGCGAGCCGCTGACCGAGGAATTAGTGTACCAAAGCTGGCCGCCGGCCAGAGAATTGGTCGCCACCGGAGCCCAGTTCGACAGATTCGTCGAACTCTGAACGACAACCCCCTGCGGGGCATTCCCGGAGATTCGGAAGGCGAATGTTCCGCCCGTCAGCCACTGCGGAGAATCCAGACGCAATTGGGGCAGACTCACGTTGAGCGTCCAGGAGATGGTCTGGCTCAAGAGGTTGGTGGGATCATTGCGCACCAGCGAGGTGTTGTCCTTGACCACGGCGCTGACCCCATTGGTGCCATTGGGCAGGGATTGTGGCAACAGCGTAAAGCTCAGATTGGTGGCGCCGGTCCAGGGCACTCCGTTGGTGAACCACTGCACATTCAGATTATGCGTGGCGGGTTGGAGCAGCGTCAGGCTGAAGGCCAGGGCTTGGGTGGTGGTGACCGAGAAGTTCGTGCTGGCGGGGGAAAAACCATCCACGGGCCGAACCCGCTGATAGATGGCCAGCACAAGGGCCTCGCTGCAAACGCTGCAGAAGGGGAATCCGGCGGAATTCATGGCGCAACTGAGTTCGGGGCGATACCAGTTCGTCGGGTGGTACTGGGCGCCTAAAAACAGCCCAACGGCATCCTCGCCAAAGTCATAGGTATCCGGCGTGGGAATGGGGGTGCCGGTTGAAATCCACGCGTTCCATTTGATCAGCGTGCGGTTCGTTTGCTGCGTGGTGTTCCACCCCTCCGTGCTGGGAGCGCCCGCATAGGGGTTGGTGTACGTGTACTCGTCGCTCAGGTTGGCCAGCACGTGGCCGGTCTCATGCGTCAGGATATAGGGCGGATACGGTGGCATTTCGGAAGGAAGGGCCCCAGTCGAGGCAATGGCAGTCTTGTAAAATCCATCCGAGCCGCCGTCCTCGCCATCATTCACCAGCAAAACCGGGAGCTGACAGTTGGGCATGTTGGTCTGGAGCAGCGCATCCACTTTGCCCTGGCCGTCGCTGTAATTAGTGTCGGCCCAGTTGGGTGGAATCGTGATCAGCCGATTCTCAGTCGGGTCATAGATACTGTTGAAATAGGTGTCGTTGGTGATGGTGAGGGAGTAATGAGTGGAACCGGATTCCTGGGAAGCAACCTTGATGGCAAACGCGTTGAAGTAGTTTGTGTATTCTTGATAAGGCGGGTGGGACAAGAGCGCATAGACGGCGTTGGACGCGTCCACGGAAAACTGAGCGAGTTGATTGGCGGTGTAGCCCTCGGAAAGCACCACGATGTTGAGCCGGTTCGACACCGGGCCATTGGTCAGAATGGTCTGCATCAAGGGCTGGGCCAACGCGCGCGGCGAACTACAGGTCGCGACCGCGACAACCAGGCAACCGGCGACAGAACCGCAGCCAAAGCGGTTGAATGGATTAAGCCGGTTCACACTACTCAAAACTCAGGACGTAAAAGCGGTTGCCTGTGTCGGCGGGCAGCGTGAGGACGAACTGGCCGTTGGTCAGGACGGGGTTATTCGTCACGGCGGTCCACTGGATCGGAGGCGAGAGACTGCTGGTCTGTTCCAACACAAAGCCGGTCGGCGTATTCGTCCAGGCCAGCGTGACCTGATGATTGGTGGAAGGGGTGACATTTAAGGCGGGCACCGGCTCTGCCGTGACACAGCCGGAGAATTCGGAGGTGTTGGTGGCGCTGTCGGTCGCGGTGGCGGTGGCGGTGATGGAGTAACCAATCGGGACCGACCCCTGCAAGGCAGCCACAAAACTCGCATTGCAATCATTCCCGGTTTCAACGTTCATCTGGCCGAGGTAAATCTGACCCTGCCCATTATTCGGGAAGATAGAGCTGCCGCAACTGGGATTGGCAAAGAACTGAAGCAGGAACCTCGCGTTAGGCCGGCTGTTGAGCGTGCCGGCTATCCCGATGCCTCTGCCGCTGACGGCCTGCGTAAGAATCGGATAGTTCTGTCCCATGTTGGCATCAGAACCTGTGCCCATGTCGCACGAAATATTGGCATTAACGCCGTAAGTGCCCAGATCGATGCCCAGGGCGGCGTTGGAAAAGATCGCATTGCCCAGGATTGCATTATTGGTGCTGCCGTCCCGGATGCGGACGCCGGTGTAGTTTTTGGCAAAAGCAATCCGGTTGCCCGCAGCGCCATCTCCGCCGATCGTGTTATTGCAGGCACCCACGTCGCACTCCACGTTGTGCCATGTATTACCCAATCCGTTGGTCCCATCGGCTTTGGTCCCGATCAAGTTGCCTTGGATCACATTCCACGAGGCATTGATCAGATAGATCCCGTCATAGTACGGGGAAGAAGGGCCGTTTCCAGAAATCAGGTTGCCAGCCCCGGGCACAGCCCCGCCGATGGTATTGGTTGACGCCCCTTCGACGGCGATTCCATCGTACCCATTGGCCAAGGGCGATGTTCCGGTTACGTCCGTGCCGATGGTATTACCCTGGATCAGGTTGGCGCCGCTGGTGAACAGGCCAATGCCGTACCCGCCGTTGGCGGAGATCAAGTTGCCCTCGCCGGCGGCCGTCCCCCCAATGATGTTCCCCGGCGCCCCCAAAACGCTCACCCCCCCCCCGCCGTTTCCCAACCCGGTGGTTCCGCCGGCGACAGTCCCAATATAATTGCCCTGGACGACGTTAGCCACCGCATTGGACCCATCCAGGAAGATGCCGGCTTGGCCATTGCCGGAAATCAGGTTGCCCGCCCCACTCAGGGCGCCGCCAACGGTGTTGCCCGGCGACTGGATGTGGACCCCGCAAAGGTTGTTGGCTAAAGCGGACTGGCCGCTGACAGCCGTACCGATGAAGTTGCCCTGAATCGAGTTGCCAGTTGCCCCAGTGTTATAAATCTCGATGCCATAGTTCGCATTGCCGGAAATGACGTTAGTCGCGCCGGGCGTTGTCCCGCCGACCGTGTTTGAGCTGGCGCTATCAATCGAAATGCCATCCACCGCATTGCCCAGCGCATTGGCGCCCGTCGCGTCCACGCCGATATAATTGCCCTGAACGAGATTGCCGACGGAGTTGGTCGTGATATAGATGCCGGACAGCTTGTTGGCCGAAATGACGTTGCGCGCCGCTGCTGTGGTCCCGCCGACCACATTGTTGTTCCCCCCGAAAATCGTGACCCCGGAATACTGGTTCCCGAGCGCTTTCCCGCCCGACGCGTCGGTGCCGATATAGTTCCCCTGCACCAGATTGCTGGCCGCGCCCGCGCCATTCAGCGACACGCCGCCCTGGCTGTTGCCGGAGAGAAGGTTCCCGGGGCCAATGGTATTGGCCGGCGCTCCATTGACAGTGACCCCATCGCCCACATTGGGTATGGCCAGGCTCCCGTTGGTGTCCGTGCCGATGTAGTTGCCCTCGACCAGATTCCCGGTCGTGCCTGAGCCGACCAAGTAAACACCGCTCCCGCCATTTCCCGAAATGACGTTCCGCGCTCCCGCCGCCGCGCCTCCGACCTGATTCCCGGCAGCGGGGTAGAGGCTGATGCCGTTGTTGCTATTGCCCAGCGCATTGGTGCCCGTCACGTCCACGCCGATGAGGTTGCCTTGAACAGTATTGCCGCTGCAGCTTTGCAAGTACACCCCGGGGCCGACGTTGCCTGAGATGACGTTGCGGTTGGCAGGAGACGGTCCGCCAATCCAGTTGCCCGGGGACTCAAAAATATACACGCCCCCCGACTGAAGAACCGAGCCATTGCCCAGCGCATAGGTGCCCGTTGGGTCGGTGCCGATGAAGTTGCCCTGGATGAAGTTTGTTCCCCCGGGAAGCTCGACGTGAATGCCGGCGCCGCCGAAGCGATTGATGGCCAGGCCGCGAATCGTGCTGTTGCCCGCCGTCAAGAGCAAGCCGTCGCTGGTGGTCCCGGCATTGGCACCGTTGAGTTCGATGAGGGGCGTGCCGGCGAAACCGGGCTGGGTAGTGCCATCAATCACCACGGGGTTGGAAATAGTGGGTAATGCGTTGGTTGGGGTGATGGTGTGCACCCCAGTGCCTGGGATTTCAAAAACAATCGTATTGAGCCCGTTCGCAGCATTGTCGGCATCCTGAATGGCCTGCCACAACGACCCCGGACCACTGGCGCTTGTGTTGGTAACCATGAAAGTTGCGGCCATGCCATGTGGCGCGGCGAGCGCGGCGAGGAAGGCCGTGACGACAAGAGCGGCGAGCTGCTTGCTCATTCGCAGGAACGGAGCCTGGTGTTCATCCGTCATAATTGCGGTGCTAGTTGGTCCCATACTATCATACCAGCCGGGCGAAGCAAGCATATAAGGGCGACAGCTTTGGGCCGCGGATTGAATGGATTACAGAGGTGAAGGCGAGAAAAAGGCTTGGAGCGGCGGGGCGGCAACGAAAAGTTAATTGAGTCAAACGGGTAGAAAAGGTTAAATGAGGAGGCGGCCCTGGAGATTTTCCTCGCAACCCGCGAGCATATTGGGGCATCGTAGTGCCGTTCGAGAAAGCCCGAAGTCCGAAACGAAGTTGAACTCCGGGACGTTGCGAGCAAGTGACCGAAATCCGACATTTGAAATCCCGATTCGTGAAGTGCCATGGACGCCGCACCCCGGCGGTCGCAGGGGGGGTGTGCTTGTTGCTGGGTCTCGTGACGGCAGCGCAGGGACAGGAGGCGGTTCGGATGTCAATGGCCAGCGCAGCGGCAGCGGAAGCGCAGCGCCAGGCAGCTTCGACTATCGGTTATTACAATCTGAAACTGGGCCCGACCGCCTGGAATTTCAGCGCAGGTCTGGGACTGGAATACAACGACAACGTCAATTACACGCAGAATCATCCTGAAGGGGACTTTATCTTTCTTCCGCAGATCAACACGCGGCTGCTCTGGCCCGTTTCGGACCAGAACAGCATCAATCTTGCGCTGGGCGTCGGCTATTCGGCGTACGTTCAGCACTCCGAGCTAAGCCGGTATTTCATCACACCGGATTCCGGGTTGTCGTTCGATTTGTACGTCGGCGATTTCTGGATCAATCTGCACGACCGGGTCTCCATAACGGAGAACAGCTACCAGGATCCGACTGTTGCGGGAACGGGAAACTACTCCCAGTTGCAGAACACTTTGGGCCAGGCCACCGTCTGGGACTTGAACAAGATCATCCTGCGCCTGGGCTACGACCATGTGAACTATGTCGTGTTAGCCGGCAATCAAGGGCGGCCGGATGGGCAGTCCGAAGTTTTTTCCTCCTCCGCCGGCTATACTCTCAAGCCCGGCACGTTGTTGGGCGTCGAGCTGGGCGGGTCGCTTATCAATTACACAACGACCACCACGAACACGCTTTATAGCAATGCCGACCAATGGAATGTGGGCGGCTTTTACGACACGCCGGTGAGCGAATATATCCATTTCGTCGGACACGCCGGTTATACTGTGTACTCCCCTCAATCGAGCGGGGCGATGACCACCAGCAGCGAGTTGAGGGGGTTTTATGCGCAACTCGCCCTCACGCACCGGGTCAACCAATATGTGGATTACTCGCTGAGCGCCGGCCGGTCCATCAGTGTTGCGCTCTTTGGGGGCACGATTGACTTATATTCTGTGAACTGGCAGGCCAACTGGAGGGTGTTGCACGAAATCAGTCTGGCCACGGCATTCGTTTACAACCACGGTTCGCAGGTGATCTCCGGCGGCGAGACGTTTGACCAGTATGGCCCGCAGATAACGCTCGGGCGGGCCCTGACGGCCAAACTCTCCAGCAGTTTGGCCTACCAGCTTTACTGGCGCGACTCGAATTTGCCGGGCCGGAATTACACGGTCAATATGGTGACCTTGAGTCTTAACTACAGGTTTTAGACCCCTGTCCCGTGGCCACGGGCGGCGATTTCAGGGCGTTCCAGCCCCCTCGGGCTTCCGCCCAATGCCGGCAGCAAAGTATTCTGAAAGAATGCTGGCATTTATTCTGCTATTTGATATAAGGACCACATACTGAGAAATTGAAGAAAGACATGAGGAAAGCATGTTCCGTCATTCTGGCGTTGGCGGGTTTAGCCGCGCTGGCCCAGACGCCGCCCGCCGGCAAGGTGCCCAAAGAGCACGGCCCGGTGTTTATTGATTTTGGAGCGCTGGCCCAGCCGGCCCCGGCCAGCGACGCCGCGCCGGCCGCCATCACCGCGGCCACCAATGCCGCGCCGGCAACGCCGGCCACCAATGCCGCGCCAGCAACGCCGGCCACCAATGCCGCGCCGGCAACGCTGGCCAGCCTGGGGGGATATGTGCCCGACGATAAATACAAGCTCCGGGTAGGCGATAAGATCAGCCTCCAGATACTGGAGGACCGGGATGCGCCCAGAAGCCTGGTGGTGGCGGATTCCGGCGAGTTGGACGTGCCTTATGTTGGCCGGGTGTCGGCAGCAGACAAGACGTGCAAACAACTCGCGGAGGAATTGAAGACGCAACTGGAAAAAGAATACTATTTTCAAGCCACGGTCGTTATCGCCCTGGACCTGGCGAACAAGTTGCTGGGCCGGATTTATGTTTGGGGCCAAGTGCGCAATCAGGGGCCGATCGATATTGACGTCAATGAAAACCTGACCGCCGGCAAGGCCATTTTGCGCGCTGGCGGCTTTGCCGATTTTGCGAACAAGAAAAGGGTGAAAGTGGTCCGCGGCAACGCCGTGGAGAGCGGGGCCAAACAGACCTTTGAGCTGAACATGGTCGAGATTCTGGAGAAGGGAAAGCCCGAGAAAGACGTGATTCTGCGGCCGGATGATTTCATTATCGTCCCTTCCCGGCTGATTAGTTTTTGAACCCAATTCTGCCACGCATGAACGACCAAGCTGTTTCTCCCAGGCATGACCAGTCCACCTCGAGGGCGCATTTTCATGCGCGAGTGAGCCGCTACAAAAACCTGTTGCGGGAGAAATGGTGGGTGTTGGTTCTGGGCGCAGCGGTCGGATCGGCTGTTGCAGGCGTACTCGTCTGGTACGCGCCGCCATCCTTCGTCTCGGTCGGACGGATGATTGTGAGCATCAAGCTGGCCATCCCGGAAGGGTCGGTCTATACGGAGGAGCTGAGCAATTTTCTGGGAACGCAAGTGGCGCTGATGCAAAGCATGGTGGTCATCAACCGGGCGCATGGCCGGGTGACGGCGCAGAAGCCAGAGGTGGGGATGCATCCCGTGAAGCTGAAGGTTTCCATCTTGCCCAAAACCACGATCTTCGTGCTGCAGGCCACCGGGCGCGACCCGGATTACACGCAGGCCTTCCTGCAAGCCTGCATGGAGGAGTATATCGCCCTGAAAAGAGAAATGCGGCTGCAAACGTCCGACACGACGGTAGCCGGCCTGACCGAAGAGGTCATGCGGCTGGAGAAGAACCTGCGCAAGGCCGAGGAGGATCTGGCTGAATTCCAGAGCACAAACAGCGTGGTGTTTTTCCGGGAGGAAGTCTTCTTCGCTGGCAACTACCTGGACGCGTTGAACCAGCGCCTGGCCGCGCAGAAGTCCGAGTATGAGCTGTTGCAGATGCTGACGCTGGATCAGAGCCTCGCTCGCCAGCGGGAGACCGGCGGAGCGTTGCCCGTGGCGAATGCGCTGCCGCTGGACCAAGGCAAATCTCACCAGCAGGAAGGCAACGGAACGTCACCCCTGGCGGCTGACTCGACCGCCCAGTCCGCCGCGGCCGGCGGCGACCGAACGGACACCGATTACTTCAAGGCGCAACAGGAGTTGCTCTTGCTGAAGGCCGAACTGCAGGAGCAGGGCCGGTACCTGAAACCCAAGCACCCGAAGTTGATCTCGATGAAGGAAGAGGTCGCCCGGCGGGAGGAGTTGCTGAAGATTTATCGCAACCAGGGCGAGGAGCAGTTGCAGAGCCGGAAGGGGATGCTGGCCTTGGAGATTCAAATTCTTGAGAAAGAAGTGAAGGAATGGACTGCGAGCACCCTGGCCATCCAGGAAAAAGCGGAGGAATACCAAAGGCTCAAGGCGAATTCGGAGAGAATCCAGGCGCTCTACGACCGGTTGCTCGGCACGATGCAAACGCTGGATGTCAATAAGGAAATCAGCCCCGAAAGCGTCACGGTCATGGAAAAGGCGTCCCCGGGGTATCCCGACCTGCCCGACCTGTCGGAAAGAGTGGCGATCGGCAGTCTGGTGGGCTTGGCGCTGGGCGTTGCGCTGCTGCTCTTGCTCGACCGGCTGGATGATCGGATAAATTCCTTCACCGAACTGCAGGACCTGTTTGATGAAGACGTCGTCGGCCAGATTCCCAGGGAGAGATCCGTCAGGTCAACGAAGCAGACGGGCTTGATCGAGCCTGATGATGCGCGTCATACCTTCGTGGAAGCGTACCGGAACCTTCGGTCCTCCTTGCTGTATATGGCAGAAACGGGTGAGCGGCCGAAAACCATCCTCGTGACCAGTTCGCTGCCGAATGACGGCAAGTCTCTTACCGCCGCCAATCTGGCCATTGCGATGGCCGGCGGCGGCTCCCGCGTGTTGCTGGTTGATGCCGACTTGCGCAAGGGGGCCCAGGCCCGTCCGTTCGGCGTTCCGGCTCAGCCGGGGCTATCGGAAGTGCTTTCCGCGGGAGCACCTTGGGAACCGGCAGTTCATGCTACCAAATTCAGCAATCTGTTTCTGCTCCCCGCCGGCGCCGTCACGACCCAATCCAGCGAATTGTTTCTCCGCGAGGTAACGAAAAAATTCCTGCAGGATGCCGCCAGCAAGTACGATTACGTGATATTGGACACCGTCCCGGTGATGGCGGCCGATGATGTGACGAGCCTTGCGCCGCAGGTGGACGGCGTGCTCTTTGTCGTCCGCGCTGTGTTTACCTCCGCTCGCGTGGCCCGCGCGGCTCTGGAATCGCTGTATCAACGCCGGGTCCGCGTGCTCGGCCTGGTGTTCAACGCGGTCCGTCCAAGCTCCGTCGATTACTACTATTACTACAGGTACAAAGATTACTATAAGGGCTATGCCGCCGCAGGTGCCGGGCCGAAGCAACCGGAGCGGACGGGCAAGGCCTGAGTGCGATAGATACCGCGGGCCATGGGCCAAAGTAGATGTCCGAACATACGCCAGCGTGGTTTTGAGTTCGCTCGCAACCCAAGCATGAGCACCTTGCGGCGGCGCACCTTGAGAGGGACTTGGACCTCGAGGTTTGTTTGCTGCGTATTCCGTTCAAACGCGCCACTCTGCGTGGCGCCGGTGTGGTGTACGGAGCCCCCGTACCCCAATGACCTGTTCGCGCGGTTTGACTTGGCGGCCTGCCTCCGCCGAGTTTGCCACGCCCGGGGCGTTCGTGGCGTGGTTCGTCAAGAGAATGAAACCGGCAGGAGAAGTGAAATGAGAATGAGTATGAGACTCGCTGGACGCGTCCTTCTTAACGGGTCGGTGGCCGCTGCGGTTGCCCTTCTCCTGTTTGTCGGCTGTAAGACCGGGACGGGGTCTAGGTCGGCCGGCGGCAGACGGGCGTTGACTTCGCGAGAAGCCTTCGACATCGCCACCGAAGCCTACATCTTCGGCTACCCCCTCGTTATGATGGACATGACGCGGCGAGTGATGACCAATGTGCGCGAGCCGGAAGGGATGCGTGCTCCGCTGGGCCAGTTCGCGCGGACCCGGACCTATCCGCTCGCCTCGAACCACGATGTCACCATTCCCAATGCCGACACGCTCTACACCACCGTTTGGCTGGATGTCTCCCGGGAGCCTTGGGTCCTGAGCCTCCCGGACGCGAAGGGCCGCTACGCCCTGTTCCCCATACTGGACGGCTGGACCACGGTGTTCGGCGCGCCCGGCAAACGCACAACCGGCACCGGCCCGCAGAAATATGCCATTACCGGCCCCGGCTGGAAGGGCAAACTGCCAGCCGATTTGAAGGAATACAAGGCGCCCACCAGCATCGTGTGGGTGCTCGGCCGAATTTACTGCACGGGCACGCCGGAAGATTACGCAGCCGTGCATGCAATGCAGGACCAGTGCTCGGCGGTGCCGCTCAGCTCATACGGGAAGCCCTGCACGCCGCCGCCGGGACAGATTGATCCGGGCATAGACATGAGGAGAACGGTGCGCGAGCAGGTCAGCAGCCTGGGTATGGCCGATTACCTCAACCGGCTCGCCATCTTGATGAAGGACAATCCACCCGCCCACGCCGACGCGCGGATGGTTAAGAAGATGGCGCGGCTGGGCATTGTGCCGGGGCAATCTTTCGACATAAACCGGCTCGACCCCGCCGTGATTCAGGTCCTCGAAACCGTCCCCAGGACCGCCTTTGGCAAAATCATGGCCTGGTTCACGGAAGGAGCCAAGGCCGGCGACTGGACTTCCCAGAACGGCTGGAGGTGGACCCTGAAGACCGGCGCCTACGATGCCGACTACACACAACGGGCCTTGGTTGCAGCGATTGCCCTGGGCGCCAACCGCCCGCAGGACACCGTCTATGCGATCTCGACGGTGGACGGAACCGGGCAGCCCTACACCGGCAACAGCAGCTACGTGATGCACTTTGCGCCAGGGCAGGCTCCCAGCGCCAACGGGTTCTGGTCGCTGACGATGTACGACGGTGATTACTTCTTCGTGGATAACCCGCTCGGCCGCTACACACTCAGCGCGCGAGACCAATTGAAGTTCAATCTCGACGGTTCGCTGGACCTCTGCATCCAGAAGTACCCCCCGAGCGTGGACAAGGAATCCAACTGGCTCCCGGCGCCGGAAGGGAAATTCATCCTCATGCTGCGGTTCTACTGGCCGAAGGAATCCGTGATCAGCGGCTCCTGGCAGATTCCTCCCGTGAAGCGGGCGGATTAACGCCAATCGTTCACCTGGACAAGCCCGGACGAAGGACCTTTCGGGCAGCTTGCCTGACCCACTGAGCCAACGCGGCGGGACGGATGACGACGGCTTCGCCTCCCCAACTGAGCACCCACCGCCCCACTTCCGAAAGGCTGGTCAGTCTCAGGCGCAGTTCGACCCCGCCCTGCTTGAGCTCACGCAGTTGCTGCGAATCGTGCCACTTCTTTTCGCGGATGTACTCGGCGACAGCCTGGTTGAAGCGGATGACCACGTCGAATTCACCATGACCGGACTGGACGCCGAAACTGCCGCGCAGACGCTTGTCCAGCGAAAACGTTCGCCGGCGCTCGAAGGTTTTGCCGGTGGGGCGGAGGGCTTTGATGCGCGCGGGGACGAACGTGCGGAGGTCTTGGCGGCGGTGATCGAAAGCGAAAAGGAACCACTCGCCGTTGATGTTGGCCAGGTGATACGGATCGACAACGCGTTGCTCGGGTTCCGGCTGGCCGGGTTTGCGATAGGTCAGCTCGAGCTGCCGGCGCCCCGCCGTCGCCTTGGCGAGTGCATCAAAGATCTCCAGGTCCAGAATCGGCACGGCGCGCGTGCGGAAGGAGATCGTCTGCGCCACGTCGCTAAGGCTGAGCGAAATGGTTTCGGGGAGGGACCGCTCCATTTTCTTGAGGGCGCTGAGCAGCGGCTGTTCGAAGCTGGTGCCGCGATATTGCTGGAGCGCCCTCTCGGCCACGACGAGCGCGAAGATTTCGCCTTCCGTGATCTGAAGCGTGGGAAAGGCCTTGACGTGCTCCGTGTAGAAATATCCGAACCGCCTGCCGTCGTACTCGAGCGGCAGCCCCAGCCGCTCGCGCATGAACTCCAGGTCGCGGTGAATGGACTTGGTGCTGACTTCCAACTGGCGAGCGAGCGTGGTGGCGTTCGGATAACTCCCCGCCTGCAGGGCCTGATGAATGCGCAGCATCCGCTCGAGCGGCGGGCGGGAGTGTGGCTGCTCGCTTCCAGGCCTGGCGTCTAACGACCTCAATGCTTCAACGTATTAGCGTTTTTGACCTTCCACCGCCTCACAGAAGCTTGGCCAGCAGTTCATCGTTCGTCTTGTGCTTCCTGAGCGCGGCGATGAGGGTTTCCATCGCTTCAACCGGGTTCAAATCTACCATCGTGCGGCGGAGCTTGCGCACGGCCTCAATCTGGTTTTTGGGAAAGAGTTTCTCCTCCTTGCGCGTCCCGCTCTTGGGGATGTCGATAGACGGGAATAGGCGTCGGTCCGAAAGCTTGCGGTCGAGAATCAACTCCATGTTGCCGGTGCCTTTGAACTCCTGGAAGATCAGCTCGTCCATGCGCGAGCCGGTGTCCACCAGCGCGGTAGCCAGGATGGTCATTGACCCGCCTTCTTCGATCTTGCGGGCCGAGGCGAACATCTTGCGCGGGATTTCCAGGGCGCGCGCATCCACGCCGCCCGTCATCGTGCGGCCGCTGCCGCCGTGGACGCTGTTGTAGGCGCGCGCCACGCGGGTAATGGAGTCGAGCAGCACAAACACGTCCTTGCCCGCTTCCACCATGCGCCGGCAGCGCTCGATCATAAAGCGCGAGAGGCGCACGTGCGTCTCCAAATCCTGGTCGTTGGACGACGCCACCACTTCGGCCTTCACCGAGCGCTGGAAATCGGTGACTTCCTCCGGGCGCTCGTCGATGAGCAGGACCAGCACATGCACTTCCGGATGGTTGGCGGTGATGGCATTGGCAATCTGCTTGAGAATGGTGGTCTTGCCGGTGCGCGGCGGAGCCACGATCAGACCGCGCGTGCCTTTGCCCAGCGGCGTCACCATGTCGATGACCCGCGTCTCGATGAGGTCGGGGCTGGTCTCGAGCTTGAACTTCTCGATCGGGTCGATGGTGGTCAGGTTCTCGAACCGCACGACCTTGGTATAGTCCTCGAAGGCTATGTCGTTGACTTTATCCACTGACTTAAGTTGCGGGCTGTTGCCGCGGTGCGGGGGTTGCGTGGGGCCCGCCACCTGGCTGCCTTCACGGAGGAAATTCCGCTTGATCGTGTCCGGTGTGACGAAGATGTCCGCCGGCTTGGGATGGAAATGGTTCTCGGCTGTCCGGAGGAAGCCGAAGCCCTTTTCGGAGATTTCCAAATAACCGGAACCGTAATCGGCGGTTGCAGTGTTCTTGCTGTCGCTGTTGGTTGCTGTGCTCATACTACTCTGTGTGTTATCGAAGGTTTTCCAAATTGAATCCCCGAAAACCACTTATGAACTTTGAATTCTTGGGAAGCTACTGCGGCGGCTTGCCATCAACTCGCCCGCCATCCGCAGTTAACAGACCTTCGATATCGCTATAATTACCGGTAATTCCCGGGCCGTGCAACAAGTTTTTTCAACAAATATTACCCGCCCACCTGAGCCCTGGCCTCGACCGCCAGGGGGGTGCTCAGGTAGCGCTCGCCGGTGGAGCAGGCCACGGTGACGATCAGCTTGCCCCTGTTCTCGGGCCGCCGGGCGACCTGAATGGCAGCCCAGACGTTGGCGCCCGAAGAAATGCCCGCCAGGATGCCTTCCTCTTTGGCCAATCGCCGCGCCATGGCGAACGAGTCCTCGTTGGTGACCTGAATGCACTCGACGATCTGCGGGTTGCCCTCCGCGTCCTGCAGATGGAGGTTCTTCGGGATAAAGCCAGCGCCCGTCCCCTGAATCTTGTGTGGGCCAGGCCTTAATGGCTGGCCGGCGAGGGCCTGCGAAATGACCGGCGAATCTCTCGGCTCGACGGCGATGGCCTGGAAGGAGGGCTTGCGCCCCTTGATCGCTTCACAACAGCCCGTCAGGGTCCCGCCGGTGCCCACGGCCGCCACCAGAATATCGACCTTGCCATCCGTGTCCTCCCAGATTTCCTCAGCCGTGGTCTGGCGATGAATCTCCGGGTTGGCCGGGTTGTCAAACTGCTGCGGGATCCAGGCGCGCGGGGTATCCTTGGCCAATTGCTCCGCCTTGGCGATGGCCCCTTTCATGCCTTCGGTGCCGGGCGTCAGGACCAGCCTGGCCCCGAGCATCGCCAGCAGCGTGCGGCGCTCCAGCGACATCGTTTCCGGCATGGTGAGAATGATCTGGTAACCCTTGGCCGCCGCCACGAAGGCCAGCGCGATGCCGGTGTTGCCGCTCGTAGGCTCGATGATCACCGTGTCCTTCTTGAGTGCCCCGCGCTTCTCCGCCTCTTCAATCATCGCCAGGCCGATCCGGTCCTTCACACTGCCCAGCGGATTGAAGAACTCGCACTTCAGCAGGATCGTGGCCGGCGCGCCGTCCGTGACCTTATTCAAGCGCACCAGCGGCGTGTGCCCGACTGTTTCGACGATGTTGTTGTATATGCGACCCATAAAACGTCAGAATGTGTTCGCGAACCTCTAATCCCGGTTCGCGTGCGAGGCAATGTCCACCGGATGCCAGGCGCGGGCAAGTGGAAAAAACATAAAGTCCCTGCCCGGCCTTGCGGCCGAACAGGGACTAAATGGGGGATGGGAGTTCGCCACGCTCTCTTTCCCGTGCTGGCATTTGGCGCCGAATTGGCTGCCAGCTTCCCGACGCTATTCTCCACGGCAAGCGGAGTTTTCGGCCTCGTAGCAGGGCCGTCCAGCGCCTTGCGGCCACTGGATTATTGAGTGAGGCTTTTCAGCTCGCTTGGACTGGTGGTTGCGCCACCGGCCTGCGAACCAGGTCAAGACACGTCTCTGTCTTTTTATCCGCGTCTTCACCACTTAGCGCCGGGTCAGCCGCCGCTTTTGGCGGCGCGTTTGCCCGGTGCCACGGGTCTCGCCTCTTAACTCTCAGGTTGCCTTTCGTCCACAGGTCAGCGGTATCGTTTTTAACATCGCCGACTTCTCGGAAGGTTTTCACGGACCCTGCCAAGGCCGCGTGTCCTTCCCGGTTCGGACGCTCACTTTGTCCCGCCTTTCGGCGTCTTTCATTTGGCTGACCTCCTCGCGGAGACCGCCAGAGCCGCCCGCCCGTGCTGATGCACAGTAGCAACCGCATACCCTCTGGGTAACTGCGATTCGCCCAGGCTCGAAACTCGCCTGGGCTACTTGACTCGATTCGGAGCGGTTTCTCATCGCTCCTCACCGTTCAGTCCCTTTTTCGCGTTTACTGACGGCGCGCGAACGCCGCCAGAGGAACTGGTGAATCCTGCCTCCGCTCCCCAATCTTGCGATTCGGCTTGAGAGGGGTTGAGCCAACCAGCCTGACCCAACCTTTCCCCAGTCACCTGGGATTATCCTTGAGACGTTCAGCCTCAATCTGTTGACTGCTGCCGCCTGCCTCAGTTCTTTCAATGAACTGTTGTCAGCCTATCAGATTTCCCTAAACCGGCAACGAATTCTTGCGCACAACTTATTCACCAAAAACGCCCGGGGAATAACTTGTGAACAAGTAAAATCCCCCAATGGCGCCAACCGTTTCCCGCGTTCAACCGGGAAATTATTCACAACCGAAAATCCCCGGCCGCGGCCGCGGTGAATAAGTTTTGGAGGAGCCTGTCAGGCGGTTGCCTCGGTCTTGGGCGTGGCTTTGGCCTGGGCTTTGGCCTGGGCGCCCGTTTTCTTCCGTTTCAAATAGGCGTGCCGCCGTTTCCGTTTCTCAACTTTGTTGTATTGCTTGCTCATAATACTCTTTACATTCCCGACGCATTTCGCTTGTTTAACGCACTATGAAGATTCGTTGGAATCGCTTCAACATCTATTTGGTGCTCGCGCTGGCCGTGGCCGCGGTTTGCGGCTGCCACATCTTCGGCGACACCAAAGCCAACAGGCTGCTCAGCACCTTGCGCCTCCATCTGGAAGCCAGCCGCGACGGGACCAAGGCCAACGAACCCGTCCCGATCTATCGCGAGAAGCCCGTTATGGTCAACGTGGAGAAAATGCCTTTCCTGACCGAAGCCGACGTGGCCGAGGCCAAGGTGATCAATGCGGTCGGCGGCTTCGCCCTCTGCATCCAGTTCAACCCTTCCGGCACTGCGCTGCTCGAGGAACTCACCACCGCCAATCGCGGCAGGAGGATTGCCGTCTTCAGTCAGTTCGGCGAAAAGATCAAAGACCACCGCTGGCTGGCTGCCCCCATCATCGCCCGTCGCATTACCGACGGCGTGTTCACCTTCACCCCAGACGCAACCCGGGAAGAGTCGGAAGAAATTGCCCTCGGCCTGAACCACGTGGCCAAGAAAGTTAACACATGGGTCGATCGGTAATTCACGCGGCGTTTCTCGTTGCGCTCGCTGCCCAGGCCCAGCCCTTTCAACTTCCCACCGCCAATCACGCGTTATTCGACAAAGGGGGCGAGGAGAGGTTCTTTGTCGGTACCGTTGGCAAACCGTGGACGACCGGCACCTTCGGCTGTGTGCGCAGCGGCGGCTGGCAACTGCACGAGGGCCTCGACATCCGCTGCCTTCAGCGCGACCAGCACGGCGAGCCAACCGATCCGGTCCTGGCCACCGCCGACGGCACCGTCGTCTATATCAACACCCGGCCCTCGCTGTCGAACTACGGCAATTACCTCGTCGTGCGCCACCAGATTGAGGGCCTGGAGATTTACTCCCTCTGCGCCCACCTGCGCGAAGTCCGCCACGGCTTGACCATCGGGCAGGCCGTCAAGGCGGGTGAGCCCGTCGCCATCATGGGCCGCACCGCCAACACGCATGAAGGTATTTCCAAAGACCGCGCCCATGTCCACTTCGAGTTGAACCTGCTCGTCAACGACCGGTTCGCAAGCTGGCACAAAAAGACATTTCCCAACCAGCGCAACGATCACGGCGAATGGAACGGCCAAAACCTCCTCGGCATTGATCCGCGGCCCATCCTCCTGGGGCAGCACGAGCAAGGCCCGAAATTCAGCCTACTCAACTACGTTCAGAACCAGACTGAACTCTGCCGCGTCCTCGTGCGTAAGACCGACTTCCCGTGGGTCAAACGCTACGCGGCCCTCGTTCGCCCCAACCCCCGCGCCCAACAGGAAGGCATCGCCGGTTACGAAATCGCCCTCAACTTCAACGGCGTCGCCTTCGAACTGATCCCCCGCGCCGCCTCGGAAATCAAAGGCAACGCCAGGTTCCAACTGTTGTCCGTCAACGAGGCCGAGTATCAGAAGAACCCCGCCCGCCGCCTCGTCGCCAAACGCGGCGCCCGCTGGGAACTGACCAGCCACGGCTTGACCCAGCTCGAAATGTACGCCTACTAAGCCTTTAGCCCGTCCGAAACCATTTAACTCGTTCAGGCGCCGCGACTGGACCAGCGCTAGTCTGGAAAATACGCCCGACCACCCTCAGGCGTGCGCAGTGAGCTGTCGCCCTTAACCCCCTGCCTCCCCCGCCTCCCCGCCCCCCTTCGCTCCCAACAACCGCTTCTCCTGCTCCTCAATGAACTCCTTTAGCGCCTTGAACTCGCTTACCCCGCTTAACCCCTCAGCCCCGCTTCCCCCAACCCCCGCCTGGCCTGCCAGCGCGCCCTGTGGAGGCATGGTGAAGAAAGGGCTTGCCGCCGCCTGCGCCGGCAGCGCCGCCGGCGCGTATCCAGCCGGCATCGCCTTGTGCCTCACCACCCAACCACCCCGCGTATGCATGATGATCGCCCGCATGTAGCGCCCGCTCTCCCCATTCACATAGCTCAACCGCTCCGCCAACACCAGCCGGTCCAGCCGCGTCACCTTCACATCCCTCTCAAACTTAAGCTTCGCCATAACGCCCCTCAGTCTATCCTCCGCGCGCCCCCGCCCAAAGCATAAAAATCCTCCCCGTTCTCCGCTCCACCCCCGCCCTTCCACCCCTCACCCACCACATCCCCTCTCCGTCCACACCCCGTCCTCACGCCGTCCTCACACTGCTGCAGAGCCGACTTTGGCACGTAGTCCGACACCCGCGCTAATTCGTGCCTGCCGCCAGCCTCACTTTCCGCTCGCCAGCCCTTGCCGCGTCTGCTAAGTTTTGTCAGAGAAAAGAACGCAATGACCATCGCATGAAACCGCTCACACATTTTGAGCAATGCGTTGAGAAGGCCTGTGATCCTTGTCGTCCCCCGTGCCGCCGCGGGGCAGGCGCTGCCTTCACGCTCATCGAGTTGCTGGTGGTCATTGCCATCATCGCCATCCTGGCGGCGCTCCTTTTGCCGGCCCTTTCCCAAGCCAAAGGCTACGCCCGGAACATCAACTGCGAGAGCAATTTGAAGCAATTGCAGCTCTGCTGGCAAATGTATGCGGATGACTATCATGGCGTGCTCTGTCCGAATGATTGGATCGCCACTGAGGGGGGTGGAAGCGCCACCGATATGAAGCAAACATCGTGGTGTTTGGGGAATGCCCGCACCGATACGGACACATCAGGCATTCAGAACGGTCTTCTCTTCCCCTTCAACACCTCGACCGCCATTTACCACTGCCCGTCTGACATGTCCACCATTGAGGACGCAAACGGGAATCCGCTTCCCCAACTGCGAACCCGAAGCTACAATATGAGTCAGTCGGTAAACGGTTACGGCAACCTCGTAGATCCGGTATCAGGGTATTATGTGGACGCTCTCCAGCCCTGTTTCCAAACGCTCTCCGCCATCATCGCTCCGATACCCTCCGCGCTCTTTGTCTTCATAGATGAAAACGAGGTAACGCTCGTGGACGATCAGTTCGGGTACCCAATGGTCAATTTTGATTATGGTAGCTGGTGGGACATGCCGTCCAATCGCCATAATCAGGGAGCCAATCTCTCATTCGCGGACGGCCATGTGGAGCGTTGGAAATGGAGGGCCCCCATGATCGATCCCCTCCCGCCGGAAAATATCGTTCCGGTAAGTTCAGCCCAAATGCCTGACTACATCCGAGTCGGCAATGCCCTGCGGCAGATCCCGATTGACTGGAGCACTGCTCCCCCCGGCAACGCCCAGTGATGGACTTTGCGCCGACTGCTGTAGTGGCCGCAACTTTTGGGTTCCGCCACCCTTGGACTTCTCGCTTGCGCTCCCGTCCCCTCCTGCTATCTCTGTTTATCGGATATGAACTATAAAATCTCAAAACGCGCTGCTTCCCTCTCACCGTCGCTCACGCTGGCCATTGACTCGAAGGCCAAGCAAATGAAAGCCGACGGCCTGGACGTCGTCGGCTTCGGCGCCGGCGAACCGGACTTCGACACCCCCCAGCACATCAAAGACGCCGCCGCCAAGGCCCTCGCCGCCGGCTTCACCAAATATACCCCCGCCGCCGGCATCCCCGAACTGCGCGCCGCCATCGCCGACAAACACAAACGCGAAAACGGCCTCACCTACAAACCCTCCCAGGTCATCGTCTCCTGCGGCGGCAAGCACTCCTGCTTCAACGTCATCTTTGCCACCTGCGAAGAAGGCGACGAAGTCATCATCCCCGCGCCCTACTGGCTGAGCTACCCCGAAATGGTCAAGATGGCCGGCGCCAGGCCCGTCATCGTCCAGACCACCGACAAGACCGAGTTCAAGCTCACCCCCGACGCCCTCCGCGCCGCCATCACCCCCCGCACGCGCCTGTTCGTCCTCAACTCCCCCAGCAACCCCACCGGCTCCGTCTATACGCCCGCCGAAGTCAGAGCCTTGGGCGACATCTGCGTCGAAAAGAACGTCCTCATCATGAGCGACGAAATCTACGAGCACCTCCTCTACGATGGCGCGACTACCCGCAGCGTCGCCAGCTTCTCCCCGGCCCACTTCGAGCACACCATCATCGTTCACGGCTTTGCCAAAGCCTGGAGCATGACCGGCTGGCGCCTCGGCTGGTGCGCCGCCCCCGAGGCGATTGCCAAAGCCATTGACGCCATCCAAAGCCACAGCACCAGCAACCCGACCTCCTTTGCCCAGAAAGGCGCTGTCGCCGCCCTCACCGGGCCGCAGGACCACTTGGCCCTCTGGCTGGCCGAATTCAACAAACGCCGCACCTTTGCCTGGCAGAAACTCAACCGCATCCCGGGCCTCACCTGCGTCAACGCCAAAGGCGCTTTCTACCTCTTCCCGAACATTGCGAAGACCGGTCTCAAATCCACCGACTTCTGCGCCCGGCTCCTCGAAGCCGAGAAAGTCGCCGCCGTCCCCGGCATCGCCTTTGGCGCCGACGACTACATCCGCCTCAGCTACGCCACCAGCATGGCCAACATCCAGAAGGGCCTCGAACGCCTCGAACGCTTCTGCCAGGGCCTGGCTAAATGAAGCTCCACCGAAATTCGAGACTGGGCCGCCGAGCGAATAGGGCCGTGTGATTAGATCCGAATCCACATGAGCCGAGACCCGGCGTCTCTTCGCCTCTCGCCTCTGGCCCAGCCGCCGCGGCCCGTGCCGCTTTCAGTTCGGCTGCAAGTGTTGTTGGGGGGCTACATGAACCAGTTCGGCTGGTTCTTCTTTGGCTTCGGCATGATTTTCTTTTGGTTGTTTGTGTGCCGGGCTGATTTGACCAGTTGGTATCGGTTTGGCGGACGGTTGGAAACGGCGCCGGGCCGCGTGGCCGGCAGCAGCGACACCGGCGCAACGGCAGGCGGGAGCAAACACCATCGCGGCACCCCCATTTACAAGAACAAGTTCTCCTTCCTCGTGGATGACAGGGAATACCACGGTGCCTCCTACGCGACCGGCTACAAACTGCCGGCCGGGAGCGCCGTCACGGTGGAATACGCCCCCGGCCAGCCGCGCCTTGCCCGAATCCAGGGAATGCGGACAAACGTGTTCGGTCCCGGCGTGCTCTTCGTGTTGATTTTCCCCTTGATCGGGCTGGGCATCATCTCGTTCGGCTTGGCTTCCGGGGTGAGAGCGTGCCGGCTGTTGGCTCACGGCGTTCCGACCTCCGCCAAGCTGCTCTTCAAGGAGCCGACCAACATGAGCGTCAACCGCCGCACGGTTTACAAGTACGCGTTCGTTTTCAAGACCCTCGCCGGCGAAGTCTGCACGGCCACCGCCAAGACCGCCACCGACAGGTTTGCGAATGACGCCGAGGAACACATCCTCTACGACCTGCGCCAGCCCCAGCGGGCGCTGTTGCTGGACGGCCTGCCCGGCGCGCCGCTAATCGGCGAGGACGGCCACCTCGTCAGCCGGCGGCCGGCGTTGGCCCTCTGGTCCTCCATCATTCCCCTGGCCACAATCCTCGGTCATGGATGGTGGGCGCTGCGGTTACTCAGCCATTCAGCTCCATAGGAGTGGCAGGTTTATAGAAGCGCACCCCCAGACGCCGTCCAAGCGTCTCCGTCAGGAGACGCTCGGAGGTCATTAACTGACCTCTTCAGGAATCAATATTGCGTAATCGTTATTGCTCTATCACCACGAATACATTGGTTTTCCTGACGATTCCCCCGGGCAAGGTGAAGCAGGTGGTCGTGTTGGTTGCAGTAATCGGAGTGCCGTTAGTCGGCCAGCTTGCTCTAGGCACGGCCAGGCTGGTGTTGGTCAGCACATAGTAAACGACGTTTGACACAGACTGCCAGCACACGACGAAGTTGGTGCCGGTACTGTCAAGGGACGCAGACGTGATCGAGAATGTCGCCGGCAGCGGGTTCACCGTCAGCGTGCCGGTGTTGTAGGTGATGCTGTAGTTGGCCGGATTGAAGGTCCCGCCCGAAGCGCTAGAGATGGTAAGCGTATATGAGCCCACCGCCTCATTCGCCGTACCCACTGGCGCACTGCCGGAGATGACCAGGAGCACCGTCCCAATCGTTTCACCGTTCTGCAGGCCGCTGGCGGTAAATGCCTTGCTGTTATAATTCGTCGTCCCGTCGATGGGTGTCAACGCCGCCGGAAACGTGCCATAGGTAGTGGTGATGTTGTTGGCGGTAACCGTCAGCGGAGCCGCCGTCACGGTCTGGGACAATGGGCCGGCGGTGCTCGCCCCATAATTACTGTCGCCGCTATAGACCGCTGTGATGCTGGGATAGACGGCTACGGACAGGGTCGGCAAGTTGAGCGTGGCCAGTCCTGTTCCGGTGTTAACCGCTACCGGGGAACCTAGCGGCGCGCCGTTGTTGAAGAATTGCACTACGCCGCCATTCGGGACGGGAGAAACAGCCGCCGTAAGGGCTACCGAGCCGTATGTGCTGCCGCCAGTGGAAGAGAGGGCGGTCGTGGTCTGGTTGGCGGGTGTCACCACCTTCATAATCACGGTTGAGCCGCTGACGGAGGCGGCCGCCGAGGCGCCGGCGGCCAGGCCATTGCCAGCGACGATGACAGGAATAGCGGGAGCGCCGTTGATGGTGCCGGTGACCCCGTCGGTCACTTGGATCAGACTGTAAGTGCCGGCGCCCAATGCGCTGATTGCGTTGGTGACGACAATCTGGTTGTTATTAAGTTTCAACGCGCCCTGGAGGATTTCGAGAGCCGGATCGGAAGGATCGCCGCTGGTGGACGAGGGCGTGTAGGTCAGGCAAATCGGCTGCGCGCCTAGGTTGACCGTGCCGGCGGAAGCGCCATTGATCGCGGCGGCGCTGCTTCCCTGGATGGTGCCGCTGCCGCTGGCGTTGAGGGTTGCGTTGGCGCTCAAAGCATAGGCAGGGAAGGCGGACACATCGAAGGTCGCGCCTTCGGCAATGGCAATCGCCGAAGAATTGCTGATGGAACCGGTGCTGGCCAAGGCCAGGGTGCCGGCGCTGACGGTTGTGGGGCCGGCGTAAGTGTTCGTCCCGCTTAAAGTCAGCGTATTGCCGTACCCCGCCATGGTCAGTCCGCCCACTCCCGGATAGGTGAACAAATTGGCGAGGGGAATCTGTCCGAGAGAGCCGCCGCTAGGCGTCCACTCGAGTTCGCAGATGGCCCCGCCGCCGCCCTGCATATATTCCAGGCGAAAATCGTAGAGGGTGTTGGGATTCAGCGTGATGGCGGCGCTCGTCCTGGTGGTTGACCCATGGAAGCCCCAATTGTCTATCACCAACTGGCCGTTGACCCAAAGACGGGTCCCGTCGTCCGAAATGGTCGTAAAGGTGTAAGACGACGCCGAGGTCGTGAGCAACTGCCCGATCCACCGGACACTGAAATCGGTGGTCTGCGGGTAAAGCGGATTCACAGTGGGTTGCGTGAAGTCGGGGATATAAAAGCTGCTATCCACGCGCGAGACTGCCAGGCCGGTAAAAGCGAGGTTCGTATAGTAAAATCCCTGCAATCCGTTCACCGAAGGGCTGTTGGCATAAGGCAGCGGGGAATTCTCGATCACGCCGGAAAAAGCGCCCCCGTTCACCGTCAGCGTCCCCCCCTCCAGGTTCACCGTTCCATTGCCGGACAGGGAAGGAAGGGTCTGATTCAGGCTGACGATATCCAGAACGCCGGGATTGGTGACGCCTACCGACACCGTGTCCGGAATGACGCTGACAAAGCTGGGGTACGATGCGGGACTGAGCACCAAGGTGGCGGGCACCGCATTGCCGCCGCTGACGGTGGTCGTGCCGGAGTAAGTGTTGACGCCGCTGAGAACCTCCTCCCCGCCGGTGATCGCCAGATTACCCGTGCCGCTGATGACGCCGGAATACGCGCCGCTGCCGCCCTCCTCGACCACCCCGGATTTCCCGCCATTGATCGTCAGGGTGGCGTTATCGTTGTTCACATTGCCTCCGGCCGCCGTCGTGCCGGCCGGCACACCCAGTGTGGCAATGGAATCACTGTAGCCGTTCATGTTAAACGCCCCAGCGTTGGCTATCAGAAGGGATGAGTTGGTGGGGACACCATAGTTGGCGCCCAGTTTGAGAACGCCGCCGTTGACGGTGGTCAAGCCGCTGTAGGTGTTGGTGGCCGAAAGCACAATCGTGCCCGGTTCCGCGGTGAAGGTGATGCCATAGCCGCTGCCGCCGTCGCCAATGACGCCGCTGATCGTGGCGGCGGAGCTGCTGTTGCCGTTGCCCATCGTGGTGTTGCCATGGAGGGTCACCGGCCCGCTGATCAGGGCGCCATTTTCAATCCGCAACGAGCCATAAGTCTCGGAATTCCCGGCGCCATAGAGATTCACGGGACAGGGAATGATGACCCCGCTATTGGCGACATAAAGGGTTCCGCCCGAGGCGACGTTGACGGTTGCGGCGCTGTTCAAATTGACGCCGGTGGTGAGAATTTGGGCCTTGGCGGTGCTGCCGGGACTGGTGGGACAATTGAGCGTGCCGGTAAAACTGGACATCGAACCGCCCAGTTGAAGGTTGTTGCTGGCGGTTTCTACGAGGTTAACGGTTCCGGGTCCGCTGATGGCGTTGGCCAGAATGATGTTGTTGCCGACGATGCCCACGTCCAAGGCGCCGTTGGCGTTGACCGTGATCGTCCCTGTGCCTGCCGCGCTCGCCGAGTTAGTGAGATATACCGTGCCGTTTGCGTCAATGATGGTGCCGCCGCTGTAAGTGTTGGCGTTGGTCAGGGTCAATGTGGCGTCGCCGGCATAGGTGAGCGAGTACGGGCCGCTAACGACAGTGCTGACCAGCGTGATATTGCCGCTGCCGCCAATGGTGGTGTTGCCCGCCAGAACGATGCCGCTTTGGGTGCACTCGAGGGCGGAGCCGGAGATGCCATCGTTAATCAGCGCCCCGGCGCCGCCGGGGCCGGCGCCCGCGAGCGTGAGCGTGCCCATGCCGAGCGCCGTCAAGCTCTGGCCGTTCAAGTCAAAATAGCCGTCCGGGCTGTTGACCGTGAGGGCGGTGGTGTGGTAGAGATCGTAGCCGCCGCTGCCGTTCAACCTAAGCCCGGCGCTGTTGTTCGCGGCGCCGATGCCCACGGAGCTGTTGCCGCCGCCCAGCCCGTGCACGGTGGAAGTGCTGGTTTTATTGATGATCACCAGCCCGGAATTGATGGCCATGGTGAGACCGCTGTTGTCCATCCCGCCGCCCAGGATCAGTGTGCCGGGGCCGACAAAAGTCTGGCCGGCGCCTTCGAGCTGGCAGTCAATGGCTGTGGCGGCGCCGTCGGGAACAGTGATCGTCGGCCCGCCGCTCAAGGTAAGGACCGCGGATGCGCTACTACTATTGGTTACTATAGTATAACCCGGCGTAGTGAAGACGAGTCCGTTCGCGGTCTCGTTGTTTGCCAGCGTGACAGTTCCGGCGGTTCCGGCAAAGGTCGCGATATTGTTCGTGATCCACGTGGTATCTGAACTTCCGCTGACCCACCAGTCGGATGTAGTGCTGTCCCAGCTTCCGGTGCCACCGCCGCCGGGGCTGGCCTTCAGGCCGGCGGCATCCCAATAGATGCCACTATTAGCCGTAACATTGAGGGTGCCGTTGCCGCTGAAGAAGGCGTACTGATAGGTCGCACCCGAAGTGGCCGAGCCATAGGTTCCAACCGCCATGGGAAAGCCGCTGAAGAAGAGGGCTTTTATGGTCTGCGTGCCCGAGAAATTGAGGTCCACCGCGCCGGCGGCGAGCGTATTGGTCAAGAGGTTGAGGATGGCGGTGGAAGCCAGGGCGGAGGTGTTGTTGTCAAGCTCGAGGGTGCCCCCATTGACCGAGACGTTGCCCGTGATATAGCCGGTGGCGCTGACGTCGAGGGCGCCCCCATTGACGATGAGGGTCCCGATGGAGCCGTTGACGGTTTGGCTGCCCGCATTGAAGGTGAGGGTCGTGATAGAGCTGGAGGCGAGGTCGCTGAGGGTGCCCCCATTGACGGTGAGGTTCGCGGCAGTGCTGGAAGCGTTGAGGGCGAGGGTGCCGGTGGTGAGGGTGATGGCGCCCGAGATCGTGCCGCTGTTGGTCACGGCGCCCGCATTGAGGGTGAGGGCGCCCGAGATCGTGCCGCTGTTGGTCACGGCGCCCCCATTGACGGTGACGGTGCCCGCGACAGTGCCGCTGACGTTCAGAATGCCGGCGCTGGCCACGGTCACGGCGCTGCCCGAGGCCAGCGAGCCGGGGCTGTTGACGTTGAGCGTGCCGGCGGTGATCATGGTGTTGCCGGTATAGGTGTTGGCGCCGGTTAAGGTGAGGTTGGCGGCGCTCTTGTTCACGGTCAACGTGCCTGTCCCGGAAATGATACCCGACAGGGTCTGTGGGGTTGAGCTGGCGTAAGTGAACACTCCGTAGTTGGTAATGAGGCCCGAATAAGCGCCGCTACCGCTGCCGGTGTCGCCTAGGTCACCCGAGCCAATGATGCTGAGCGTGGGAGTGTAGCCGCCCCAATTGGTGATGGTCGTGCCGCCAGTGTAAGTGTTAGCCCCGCCCAGCTCCAGCGTGCCGGCATCCGCTATTATAAGCCCGGCTCCGGTGCCGCTGATGACGCCGCTAATCTCGGTCACTTCCGTCGCCGTTGAGGACGTCTCGAGGATGGTATATCCTGAAGGCAGAGAAAAGCTGCCGGAAAAGGTCGTGCCGGGAGCGCCTGACACGGGATTGCCGCCGGCTAGATTTAAAGTATCGCCCGCCGTGGGGAAGGAAAAGGCATTGGTGATGGTAATCGCGATTTCAGGGAGAGAATTGTTAACCAGCGCGCCGCCGGGGGTGCCGTTCATGGTAATGGTACCCGAGCCGAACGAATTGTTGTTGTAGTAATAAATAATCTGGCCGCCGGTAAGCTCGGTTCCCCCCGCGTAGGTGTTGGTGGCATTCAAAGCGATGTAACCGTTGCCGTGCTGCACCAACTGACCCGCCCCTGTAATCGGGAGATTGAAGATGAGATTACCCACCCCATCGCAGTAAAAACTCTGCGACCCGCTGGGAATTGAAATCGAGCCGCTGGAACCGCTGTTGAAGGTAATGTTCGTTACATAGGAGCAGCTAGGGTTCTGATATCCAGTTCCCAAGCCAGCGCAGGTTACGGCGCCGTTGACGGTGATGGTCAGAGCGGAGATGCCGGCGGTGCCGGCGGTAAATAGAGCTGTGTCGCCGCTCGTGAAGGCAACCGGCGAAGCGGTCAATGCCGAAGTGGGAGACCAGTTTGCGGTGGTGGTGTCCCAGGTGCCGCTGGAGGGCGTGCCGGTCCCGTTGTTGTCCCACCAAAGGGTTTGTGCTGCGGCGTGATTCGCCAGAAGGCAGAACACGAGGCCGAGGGTAGCGGTGGTGAAGGATTTAGAGTTCATAGTTTTGTCTGCTGTTTTTAGTATTGTTTTTGTTTGCGGTTGAACGAGGCCGCCGCTGACGCTCGCGCCTGGCGGTTGACATACGGGTTCGGTTGGCCACATCGCGCTGACGCGCTACGTTCTGCGGGACATTTAACATTCCAAAGCTCACATTGTCGAACACCGGTTACCAAATCGCGCTTCGGGGCGCAACAAAGAAGACGAACAATGTTTCGGAAAACCCTTCCCCTGTTGGGTAACCTTTTCCCATGAGTCAACGCGCCGGTGCCTGCCCCGCTTTATGCTTTCAGCTAGCCTCCGCCCGCGTCCTCTGCTTCCGATTGCGCCATCAGTCGGACACGCGCGGCTTCCATTTCGGCTTTGACCTGGGCGATCCGGGCGCGGATCAGCTCACGGTTCTCCTCTCTTGCGGTGATGAGTTCCCGGGTCAGCGCTTCGATGCGCTCCTGATACGCCGAGTTCTGCCGCTGGATCTGCTGCTCGATTCGGGCCAGCCGCTCTTCCACCGCCAGCGCCTTGAGCGTGGCAACTTGCTGTGCCCCTAACAACTGCGCCCGGTCGGCTATCAGTTTCCGCACCAGCTTCTGTTTCAGCCAATGGCGCAAGTGCGGTATCAGCTCGCTGCGGATTACGGCGGTAGCCCGCTCCGCGCGCTGCTCGGCGACCAGGGCCCGCTGGCGCAACACTTCGGCCTGGGTCTGTGTCGCCCCCGGTGCCTTGATGTGAATCAGTGGGCGCGACGCGGGCGACGCCGCCCCGTTTGCTGGTGCAGCTCCGGTTACCGACCGTGTCCCTGCCACAACAGTGTACGACGACGGGAAGTCTCCACCACCCTCGCCCCAGTCGGTGATTAAGGCTGGTGTTGACGGTGAAAACGGTCGTTTTCGCCTGGCCAAACTCCACACCACTGCGGCGACCGCAATGATCCCCCCCACCACTGCGGCTGTCACGAAGTGACCGTTGAAAGCCTGCGCGGGAGCTGTCGGAGTTGGAATGGGAGAGGGAGCCGCGACCGCCGGTTGCACCGGTTGCTTGGGTGGCGCGGTCTTCGCAGCTTCACTTGCCCTGGCTTCCGCCTTGACCTCACTGGCCCGGCTTGAGCGAGGTGCTTCCCTGACAGGCAACGCCTTGGTTGCCTGGGCCGCGACGGCCTTAGCCGGGTCCAGCTCTACGTCGCACGTCACCGGACGATGCACGAACGCCGGCGTGGACGGGATGCGCGGGTTGGTGGCGCAGCCCGCCGGTTGGGTGAAAATGTAATCGACCGTGGTGCCAAGCTGTCCGGCCCTGCCGGGTCGGGTAACCCTCTCTGCGGCAGGCACCTCCAGGAAAGCATCGCCAAACCCGGCCTCCTCCAGCATCTGCAAGGGCCTGTCTTGCGCAGCCAGCTCGTCTGGTGTGCCAGGGTCGAACGTGCCGCCCACCACCAGGACCTGCGCCCGGTTGGCCACCCAATTCGTCACCGAACCAACCTGCTCGAGCAATTGAGCAACCGACGCCGCTTGTGCCCGCAGATTGGCCGCGCTCTGCCCGGGGTCGGCCCCCCTCGCCGGTGCAGTGCCTGCCTGGACCGAGAAAAAACCGATCCGTTGCTTGCCAATCTGCAGAGCGGCAAAGGCCACGCCGCCCGGCAAGGCTGCCTGACCCTTCGTTCGCCACGCCTCCGACCACGAGAAATAGGCCTTCCGCTTGGCTAAGATCGCCACCTGCTGTCGGCGTGCGGTCCCCGTTCGCGGGTCCTGAAACGACGAGCAGATCAAGACCTTGTATTCGGCGGGCTTGAGCGCCTGCGCAAGCTGGTCGCACATCTGCCAATCACTGACCTGCTGCAAAAGGATCACGTCCGGGTTCTGCCTCTTTAAGGCGGCGGCTGCTTGCCGGATGCTGGTTTGATTCGTGCTGGCCGCCGCGTTGGTTCGGCCTGCGACCGTTGCCGACTCCAGGTTCCACGTGGTTACGCGGATCGTATCCGCAAAACAACTCGGGCTCAAGATGAGCAGCGCCAGCGCCAAGCCGGCAATTTCACAAGCTGATATGCAACGCAGGTCTCCTGACCTCCACGTGCCGCAGCCTGCCCGACCGCCTGCCGACTGGGAAGTCGGCGATGCGGCTGGGTCGTCCACCATCGTCATCTGTTGCTGCGAAATAATGAGCGTATCTCAACCCGTCGCCCCGGTCACTGTCAAGAAGCGACTGCACTGGAGCGCGACTTTCCCCAGCCGCGCCCGCAACGAGGCGGTAAGCGCGTTCAGTGGCGTTGAGCCCTGCGACATGGCCATTCTCAACCCCCCGATCACCCATCGTGGGGCTTCACCAGGGGCCAGGATCGAGGTCTGCGGGATGAAAGAATACGGTCCAACCACTGTCCGCCGACCCGATGTCGATGGTCGTCTTGTATCTGGCCAGATCGAATTTCCTCCAGAGCACACTGCCATCCTCGTAGAGGAAATTCCCCCCGATGGATACACCCGCGTTATTCCGATGGTTCGCGAAGGGAAAGCTCTGCGGGGTCACTCCGGTCGTGCCGAACCAGGCAAGGTTCGGGATCGAGCCGGTGGCCTGTATCTTGTCAATCATGACCGGCGCCTTGCGATACGAACTGCCAAGCTTCGTCCGGTAAACCCATGCACCAAGCCCTTGGTCATTGTAGTTCGGCCATCCGTTCGCATCGCGTCCGGGCAGAAACTGGTAACCGATCAGGTTCACCTTGTCTTCCTCCGATTCAACGGCGCGGTGCCATTCATCGGTGGGGCAATAAAGCACGTCCTGCACGTTCCGCTCCCCTGTGGTTGTGCCCGGGTGGTTGGGATACAAGTACTGCGGGTAAAAATTGGTGTTCAGACTCAAACCCATCCAGGCAAAACCGCTGGCTCCGTCGGTGGTGGCGTTAACCACGAAGCATTCCCGGTTGTCCCCGGCATACAGGGTGACAGCAATCCCCCATTGCTTCAGATTGCTGGCGCACTGAACCCTCACCGCCTTCTCCTTGGACCTGACCAACGCCGGCAACAGCAGGGCGGCCAGGATGGCGATGATCGCGATCACCACCAGCAACTCGATTAAGGTAAACCCCCGCCGCCACAGCCGGCCGCTGCGACGCAAAGAACCAAGCCGGCTGCCAGACATCATGTTCATCTTCGGTCCCCGCAACATCTGTCGCCAGCCTATGAACGAAGACCTGCCCCGTCAAGTCAGAATTGGCCTGGGGTTCGAGCTTTACTGCCTCCGTCCAATCCCCTACGCTCGGTGCAAAATGAGAGCCGGGATTAGCAGATGCTTCACCACGTTCATCGCAGTGTTGCCGTTCGCTCTCGCCGGGTGGACGCGCGCAGCGGACGGGGTCGTCTATCCGGGCCAGCAGGGGCCAGGCAAGGGCAAGCAGATCGTCTTCCTCGCGGGCGACGAGGAGTATCGCTCCGAGGAAGGGCTGCCGATGCTGGCGAAGATTCTCGCCGTGCGGCACGGGTTCAAGTGCACGGTGCTCTTCGCCATTAACCCGGCGGACGGCACGATCGACCCGCTCACGCTCACCAACCTGCCCGGCCTGGCGGCGCTCGACTCCGCCGACCTCTGCGTGATGGGCCTGCGCTTCCGCGAGCTGCCCGATCAGCAGATGAAGCACTTCGTGGATTACGTCAACGCGGGCAAACCGATCATCGCCTTGCGCACCAGCACGCACGCGTTCAAGTACGATCACAACCGCGAAAGCCCCTATGCGAAGTACGACTGGCACAGCCAGGATTGGCCCGGCGGCTTCGGCCAGCAGGTGCTGGGTGAGACGTGGGTCGATCACCATGGCAGCCACGGGAAAGAAAGCACCCGCGGCGTGATCAACCTTGCCTTCCAGGACCATCCGGTGCTGCGCGGTGTGGCCGATGTCTGGGTGCCGACCGATGTCTATAGCGTCATCCATCTGCCCAAGACTACCCAAGTGCTCGTCTGGGGCCAGGTCTTGTCGGGCATGAAACCGACTGACCCGCCGGTCCAGGGCGCCAAGAACCATCCGATGATGCCGCTGGTCTGGCTCCGCAATTACACGGGCGAGAGCGGCAAGACCTCGAAGGTGTTCACCACCACGATGGGTGCGGCGGTTGACCTCGAGAACGAGGGCCTGCGCCGGCTCTTGGTCAATGCCTCCTATTGGGCCGTCGGCCTCCAAGAGAGAATCCCGGCCCAAGCCAACGTCGATTACGTGGGCGAATACAAGCCCGGCTGGTTTGGCTTCGGCAAGTTTAAGCCGGGGCTGAGGCCGGAGGACTTGACGCTGAAGCATTGAAGCGCGAAACATAATCTGTGTAATTCAATGCCGGGCGAAACCAAAACATACGATTTGATCATAATCGGCGGCGGCCCGGCGGGAATCATCGGGGCCGCCACCGCCAAAGCCGCTCACAAGACGGTCGCCCTGGTGGACAACCACCGGGAACTGGGCGGGGCCGGCGTTAACACCGGCACGGTCCCCAGCAAGACCCTGCGCGAAACCGCCCTGGCTTTGTCGGGAATCAAGGCCCGCAAGCTCACAGCGGTGGACCTTTCCCTGAAGTACGAGGCGACGGTCGCCGATTTCCTCAGGCACGAACAGCACGTGAAGGACGGCTTTAATGCGACGATCTCCCAGCAACTCAAGGCGGATAAGGCTGATGTTTATTTTGGAACCGGGTCCTTTGTGGACGCGCACACGGTCCGGGTCCGGCTCGGGCAGACGCGGCAGAACTGGGCGCCGTCGCTCCCCGCCAGCGGAGAGGTCTTGCTCCACGGCCAGAGCGTCCTCATCGCGACGGGCTCCTCTCCGCTGCGCCCGGCGCTTTTCCCCTTCGACAGCCCGGAGATCTACGATTCGGACACGATCCTGGCGTTGGACGGCCTGCCGGAGCGACTGGCGGTGGTGGGCGCGGGGGTGATCGGCAGTGAATACGCCTGCACGTTCGCCATCCTCGGGACAAGTGTCCACTTGATTGATGGCCGCGACGTGCTCCTGCCCTTCCTGGACGGGGAAGTGTCGCGCGCGCTGGCCACCGCCATGGGACGCAACGGTCTGGTGTTCCATCTGAAAGAGAATGTGCAGGAATGCCGCGGGCGAGGCTCAGCCGGCATCCGACTGTGCTTGTCTTCGAGGACCACGTTGACGGTTGACGCGGTGCTGGTCGCAGCCGGACGAAAGAGCAACACGGAAAAGCTGAACCTGCCGGCTGCGGGCGTCGCGGTCGGCGAACGCGGGCTGATCCCGGTGAACGACCAGTTCCGCACGAACGTGCCCCACATTTACGCTGCCGGCGACGTGATCGGGTTTCCGGCGCTGGCCTCGACGAGCATGGAACAGGCCCGCCGGGCGGTGCGACACGCCCTCGGGCTGGAGAATCGCGTGGGCATTTCGCACCTATTGCCCAACGGCATCTACACGATCCCCGAAGTCAGCATGGTGGGCGAGACCGAGGAGTCGCTGAGAAAGCAGGGCGTGGACTACGTCGTCGGACGGGCGAAATACCAGGACAATGCCCGCGGCCGCATCATCGGCGACCTGGACGGCTTCCTCAAACTGCTGTTCCGCCGCGGAGACATGAAGTTGCTCGGCGTGCACATCATGGGCGAGCAGGCGACCGAAATCGTCCACGTTGGGCTGATGGCCATGCTGGCGGGCTGTACCGCTGATGTCTTCGTCGAGGCCTGCTTCAATGCCCCTACGCTGGGCGCCCTCTACAAGTCCGCCACCATCGACGCGATCCTCAGGGCCTCGGGCTCCGCGGCTTCCCTGACCGCCCTGGCGGAGGCCTGAGCTGGCCGCCGACGGCGAGGATGCTTTGGGCCGGGCGCACGCAGGGGAGTTGGAGTTTGGACATCGGCGGCCCGACACCAACTCTCAAGACCAGCCGGTAACCAGGTCCGCCGGGGCGCTATCCTAAACACCCTTGACGATGACACTTTCATCCCGCACGGTATGGTTGCTGAAACGATCGGTTGGTCCTCACAGAGAGTTGCGGGCAGATACGGGTGTCGCACGCTCCCTGCGTGAAGCCGGTCAGCACGAATACAGACACTGATTATGGGTTCACTAAAGAAACGACGGAAAGCGAAAATCAATAAGCATAAACGGCGCAAGAAGCTGCGCGCGCATCGTCACAAGAAGCGCACCTGGCAGAAGTAGCCCACAAGCCGTTCGAGGCTGCCGACTCGTGGATTCAGCGCCACCCGTTCCCGGAGCGGGGCGGGTGGTGTATTACTATATGCTGCGCCGTTATTGGATTAAGGGAGCGATCCTGGCCACGAGCAGTTTGCTGGTGGCCGGATGCGGCTCCGCGCCGGGGCGCAAGTCAGCGCCGCAAAAGGAGCAGTCCGTCGTTTCCCTCAAGCCCGAGCGGGCGGACGACCAGTCCACCGAGCGACTCACGGAGGCTCACGCCCACTACGCGGCCGGCGTCATTCATGAAATGGACGATGAGCCGCGCGCGGCCACGGATGAGTATTGCCAGGCGGCCATGCTGGACCCGGATGACGCGTCGCTCATCCTTGAGGTGTCGGGCCGCCTGCTTCAGAATAAGCAACTGGAGAAAGCCCTTGAAGTCACCACGCGCGCGGTCGCGCGGCCGAATGCCTCGGGTCAGATTTACGCGCGGCTGGGGCTGATTTATGCTCAGCTCGGCAAGCCTGACCAGGCAGCCGCCGCCAACCGCGCGGCGATCAAGAAATCGCCCGGTTCGCTCACCGGCTATCAGAACCTCTTCCAGAGTTCTTTGGGGAACAAACAGCCGCAAGAGGCGCTCAAAGTGCTCGATCAGGCCGCCCGGCAGCCGAATCCCGACGCCGGGTTCCTCATCGGCCTGGCGGAACTCTACACGAGCTTCGGCGTGCAGGTGCCGGCGCAAAAAGACAGCGCCAACGCGAAAGCCCTGGCCTTATTGAACCGGGCCGGGAAACTGGGTCCCGCCACTCCGCTGCTGCGCCTGAAGCTGGCGGACGGTTTCAACCTGCTGGGCGAGGCGTCTAAAGCCGCGCAGTTCTACCTCGAAGTGCTCAAACACCCCCCCGATTTGCCTCTCATTGAGGAGCGGATCCATGCTAATCTGACCGCGCTCTATCTGCGGGGCAGCGATCACAAGCGAGCCGTCGAACAACTCCAGGCCATCCTGCGCGACGACCCGACCAACCCCCAGGCTTACTATTACCTGGGCCGCCTTGCGCTCGAGGATAAGAAACCGGACGAGGCGGCCGACCATTTCCGCAAGGCGCTGCTGCTGAACCCGGATTTTGAATCCGGATATTACTTCCTGGCCATGGCGCAAATGGAGCAGAACAAAATCAGCGAGGCTCTGGCCACGCTCGACAAGGCGCGCCAGAAGTTTTCACCGAGCTTCGCTTTGGAGTTCTATACCGGGCTGGCCTTCAGCCGGCAAAAGGCCTACGCCGAAGCCCTTCAGCATTTCGTGTCCGCCGAAGTCATTGCCAAGGCCACCGACCCGAAACAGCTTGATGACGGCTTTTATTTCCAGGTGGGCGCAGCCTGCGAGCGCAAAGGCGATTACGCCCAGGCCGAACAGTATTTCCAAAAGTGTCTGCAGCTTGCGCCTGACTCCGCCGAAGTGATGAATTATCTGGGCTACATGTGGGCCGAGCATGGCCTGAAGCTCGACCAGGCGCGTGAACTGATCGAGAAAGCCGTCAAGGCGGAGCCGAAAAACGCGGCTTACCTCGACAGCCTGGCGTGGGTGCTCTTCAAACAGAACCAGCCCCAGGCGGCGCTGCCTTACGCCCTCAAAGCCGCCGAGCTGTCCGAGCAGCCCGACGCGACTGTGTACGACCACCTCGGCGACATTCAGGCCGCGCTCAAACAGATCGAGAAAGCGCGCGAGGCCTGGCGCAAATCGCTTTCCCTCGAGCCCAATGAGGAGGTCCGCAAAAAGCTCGGGTCGAGCGGCCTCAAATGAGGTTGAGGAACGGCCAAGTATCCCAAGCGAAGAATCATGGCCAACCAGTTTCGGAAGCATTACACCCGCGACGAAGCCCGGGCCTTGCTGCCCCAAATCCGGCAGTGGCTGAAGCGGATTGCTCAACTGCACGCCGATCTGGAGAAATTGGAGGGGCGTCTGAGCGGATTGATGTCCCCCGGCTGCGACCTCGGCGGCGAATTGGTCAACCGGTGGGTCAGAACCCTCGCCGACCTGGAAGAGGTATTGGTCGAATTTCAGCGGCGTCAAATCCAGGTCAAGGACATTGACCGCGGGCTGGTCGATTTCCCGGCCATCATCGGCGGCAAAGAAGTGTTCCTGTGTTGGGAGCAGGACGAGGAGGACATCGAATTCTGGCACGAACTGGATGCCGGTTATGCGGGGCGGGAACGGTTGTAGGGCGCGCGAAGCGACAAAAACAGCGGCCCGGCAAGCGAATCGTCCTGTGCCCCAGGATTCCAGGACTCCAGCCCTCCCGATTGCCCCGCGCGCTTTTTTTGAACGTTAACCCGCCAAACCAATCCAAAAATGCCGAAAAGGCCCCGCGGCCTGTAACGGCGCGGGCCGACGGTACTTTGTGAAAAAACCAGTTTACAAGTGCGCCGGAACTCGCTATTCCGACCGTTCATTTCGGAGAGAAATGGAACATGTACTATGATTAAGGTTCAAAATCTGGCTAAAGCTTTCGGGACCAAACGGGCTGTGGATGACGTTTCGTTCTCGGTGGACCGGGGCGAAGTGCTGGGCTTTCTCGGCCCCAACGGCGCCGGCAAATCCACCACCATGCGCATGATCACAGGCTTTTTGTCGCCGTCCGGCGGCTCGGTGACCGTGGGGGGCTTCGACCTGGCGGAGCACCCGATTCAGGCGCGGCGGCTCATCGGCTACCTGCCGGAAAACGCGCCGGCCTACACGGACATGACGGTCCACGGATTCCTCAACTTCGCGGCGGAAATCCGCGGCTTGCGCGGCGACGCGCGGAAGAAGGCCGTCAACCGAGTGGTCGAGATGTGCTTCCTCGAATCAGTGCTGCATCAAAGCGTCGAGACGCTCTCCAAAGGGTATCGCCATCGCACCTGTTTCGCCCAATCCATCATTCATGATCCCGATGTACTGGTGCTCGACGAGCCGACTGACGGGCTGGACCCGAACCAGAAACACGAGGTGCGGCAGTTGATCCGGCGGATGGGCGAGAAGAAGGCGATTATCTTCTCGACGCACATCCTGGAGGAGGTTGATGCCGCCTGCTCGCGGGCGATCATCATTGACCGCGGCAAGATCGTCGCCAACGGCACGCCGCAAGAGCTGCGGCAGAAGTCGGAATGGGCCGGGGCCGTGACGCTGCGGGTCAAAGGCGTGGCCTCGAGCGCGGTGACCACGAAGCTGTATCAGGTGCCGCTGGTCAAGCGGGTGACCGTGGTGGACGAAAAAGACGGTCATGTGACCGTGCGGGCCTTCCCGAAGGCCGGCGCGAACGGCGCGCTGGCCCAAGCCATCGGCGAGGCGGCCCACGAGTGGCACATCGAGCAACTGCAGGCCGAGGAAGGCCGCCTGGATGAGGTTTTCCGGAGCATTACCATGCCGGACACGGTGAAGGAGGCAGCGAAATGAATCCCTGGCGAAACATCTGGACCATTACCAAACGCGAGTTGGGCGCCTATTTCACGTCGCCACTCGCCTATGTCTTCATCGTGATCTTCCTGCTGCTATGCGGGTTCTTCACGTTCTTCGTGGGCGGGTTTTTCGAGCGGCAGGAAGCCTCCTTGGTTCGGCCATTCTTCGACTGGCATCCGTGGTTCTACCTCTTCCTCGTGCCGGCGGTGGGCATGCGCCTGTGGGCCGAGGAGCGGCGGGTGGGCACCCTCGAGTTGCTGCTGACCATGCCCATCACTGCCTGGCAGGCCATCGTCGGGAAGTTCTTGGCCTCGTGGCTCTTCTTAGCCTTGGCCCTGGTGCTCACTTTTCCGGTGGTGCTTACTGTTAACTACCTTGGCCACCCGGACAACGGAGTGATCCTGACGGCCTACGTCGGGAGCTGGCTGATGGCGGGCGCCTACCTGGCCATCAGTTGCGTCACTTCCGCGTTGACGCGCAGCCAGGTCGTCAGCTTCATCATTTCCCTGGTGGTGTGCCTGTTCTTGATCCTGGCCGGGTTCCCCCCGGTCATCAACGTCCTCGAACAGTTCGCCCGGCCCTGGCTGGTGGACATGGTCACATCCTTCAGCGTGATGACCCATTTCGAGGGGTTCCAAAAAGGCGTGCTCGACTCGCGCGACATTCTCTTTTTCCTCTCGGTTATCGGGTTCTCACTCTTTACGACCAGTGTGATCCTGCGCACCCATCGCGCGGGCTGAGAAAAGGGAGGCATCGATGCAAAAGAAATCGCTTCAGACAATTCTCTATTCGACCGCCGGCGTTCTGGTGATGCTGGTCATTTTGATTGCGTTCAACTTCATCGCCGGCACAGCGCGCACGCGCCTGGACCTGACGCAGGAGAAGGCCTACACCCTGTCCGCTGGCACCAAGGCCATCCTCAAGAAGCTGGATACGCCGGTCACCCTCCGCTTTTACTGCACGCAAAGCGAGAGCGCGACGCCCGACACGGTGTATCTCAAGGGTTATGCGCGCAAGGTCGAGGACCTGCTGACCGAATACAAACAGGTCGCCGGCAGCAAGCTCAAGATCGAGAAATACGACCCGCAGCCGGATTCCGACGCCGAAGACTCGGCGCGGTTGGACGGCATCGAACCGAAACCGCTGCCTGGCGCCGACCGGTTCTATCTCGGCCTGGCCGTCAAGTGCGCCGATGAAGTGCAATCCATTCCGTTCCTGGAGCCCACCCGCGAACGCCTGCTCGAATACGATGTCACTCGCGCCATCGTCCGTGCGGAAACGCCGGAGAAGCCGACCATCGGCCTCCTGAGCCCGCTGCCGGTCTTCGGGATGCCTGCCAATCCGATGATGATGCAGATGGGCCAACAGGGCAGCCAGCCCTGGACCATCGTCACCGAGCTCAAGAACGATTTCAACGTCAAGCGCGTGGGCATGGATGTGGATAAGATTGACGATGACATCAAGCTGCTGCTGGTCATCGCCCCAAAGGATATTTCCGACAAGGCCCAGTATGCCATTGACCAGTTCATCATGCGGGGCGGCAAGCTGCTGGCCTTCCTCGATGCGCAGTGCCTGGCGGACAACCGCCAGCAAAACCAGATGATGGCCAACATGGGCGGGGGCGGTTCATCGCTGGACAAGCTCGTCAAAGCCTGGGGGATTCAGTTCGATACCAGCAAGGTCGTGGCCGACCTGCAATATAAAATGCAATTGCGCGGGCGCAACGGCGAGCCGCAGGAAGCGCCGGCCTGGCTTAACCTGACTCGATCGGCCATGGACACGAACGACGTGGCCACCAGCCAGATCGGCGACGTCTGGCTGCCCTTGTGCGGGGCCTTCACCGGCACCCCGGTGGCCGGGCTGAAGGAGACCGTGCTGCTGCAAAGCTCCAAGGACTCCCAGTTGGTGGACGCCATGCTCGCCAATTTCTCGGGCGACAACGTTCTAAAAGAGTTCAAGCCCTCTGGCGTGAACTACAAGCTCGCGATTCGCCTCACCGGCAAGTTCAAGACTGCCTTCCCCGATGGCGCGCCGCCGGACAAGAAAGACGAAGGCGAGAAGAAGGATGAGAAGAAGCCGGACGAGAAGAAACCCAATGATTCGCTCAAGGAAACCAAAGGCGACAACGCCGTGGTGCTGTTTGGCGATGCCGATTTGCTCTACGATCCGTTCACGATACGCCGGATGGACAGCCCGTTTGGCGCCTTGCAGATGGCCATGAACGCCAATCTGAGCCTGGCCCAGAACCTCGTCGAGCAAATGACCGGTGACAGCAATCTTATTGCCGTCCGCAGCCGGGCGACCCTGAACCGCCCTTTCGAGAAGGTGCAGAAAATGGAAGCCGCGGCTAACGAGAAATTCCAGGGTGAGATCAAGCGGCTCCAGGAGAGCAGAGACGAAGCCCAGCGCAAGATCAACGAGTTGCAGGCGCAGAAGAAGGACAAAGACCAGCGCTTCATTCTGTCGCCCGAACAGCGGGTCGAGCTGGAGAAGCTCCGCAAGGAAGAAGCCGATACCGGCAAGCGCCTCAGGCAAGTGCAGAAAGACCTGCGCAACGAAGTTGTCTCCATGCAGAACTGGATTAAGTGGATCAATGTTCTGGCCGTGCCGCTGGCGGTGACGGCCACAGGCATCGTCATTGCGATTGTTAACCGCAGAAGGACTTCGGCAAAATGAATCGGAAACAGCTCTTTATCCTACTGGTGTTGGTCGTCGTGTTGGGCATCGCCGGACTGGTTGTTTACCAGCGCAACCAGACCTCGTGGCAGGGGGGCGGCCGCCAGGGCGCCGCGCTGAAACTCCTCGGCGATCTGCCGGTCAATGACGTTGCGGCCATCGTGATCAAAGGCGGCACGAATCAACTGGACCTTGTGAAGAAGGACGGTTTGTGGCGGGTAAAGCAGCGCAATGAGTACCCGGCGAACTTCTCGGAGTCACCCGGCGACGGGCGCCCTTCGATTAGCGGCTTCCTGCTCAAAGCCGCCGACCTTAAGGCTGTCCAGACCGAAGAAATCGGTCCCTCGCAGTTGGGCCGTTACAAGCTGCTCCCTCCCGGGCCGGCGACCAACACCGCCGTCCTGGTCGAACTCCGCGACCAGAACGGCAAGGTGATCAAGTCACTGCTGCTGGGCAAAACCCACATGCGCAAATCCGAGGGCCGCCCTTCGCCGATGGGTGAGATGGGTGACAACGAAGGCTGGCCCGATGGCCGCTATGTCATGGTTGGCACGGGAGCCAAGACCGTCGCCGTGGTGTCAGATCCTCTGAGCAACCTCGAAGCCAAACCCGACCAGTGGCTGAACAAGGACTTCTTCAAAGTGGAGAAAATCCGCTTGATAGCCGTGGCGTATCCCGTGGCCACGAACTCGTGGAAAGTCACGCGTGAAACCGAAGCCACCAGCGACTGGAAATTGGCCGAGGCCAAAGCCGGGGAACAACTCGACTCTTCCAAAACCTCCAGCTTTTCGTATGCCCTGAATTCGCCGAGCTTTAACGATGTCCTGCCTGCCGACACGAAGCCGGAGCAAACCGGCCTGGACAAGCCCACCGTCATCACGCTCGATACCTTCGACAACTTCACTTACACCCTCAAGGTCGGACAGAAGACCAACGACAATCTCCCGATGGTTGTCGCCGTAACGGCGCAGCTCCCCAAGGAGCGCACCCCCGGCAAGGACGAAAAGCCCGAGGACAAAGCCCGGCTCGACAAGGAATTCAAGGAGCAACAGAAGAAGTTCGAAGACAAGCTGAGCCAGGAGAAGGGCTTCGAGAAGTGGGTCTATCTCGTCTCCAACTGGACGGTCGATTCGCTGCTCAAAGACCGCGCCCAGCTCCTCGTCGAAAAGAAAGAGGAACCGAAGAAAGACGAGAAGCCCGCTGCGACCAACTCCTCGAAAACGGAAGAGTCGCCGGCGCTGCCGACGGAGCCCGAGCCGGACGAGAAGCAGTGATTCCCGACCCCGCGGTCGGGATGGGCGGCTGACACGCAAGAGCGCCAAGGCAGCATCTTTCCCCCTCGCTCCGATTCCTCGGCGGCCTGTGGGGGGGCTTCGTTGTTCACTTCATCCGCAAACCAGCCGGCACGCCGGAAGTCCGCGTCCACAGCGCAGCGGGCCATGCTGGCTGTCAACCGATGCGGCTTCCGCTCGCGTGGCATAGGTCGTGCGGTTCGCCAGAGCGAATATTCAGTTCAGATTGGTTCGGTGGCGGGAAGTTATCGCGTATGAATGCCTTTAGAGTCCATCATCACGCCGCAGCCAGGCTGTGGTGGTTAACCCTGGCAGCATTATTGATGCGGCCCCTCGGTGCCTTGGGGGCGACTGAGGATAGATTTGATGTGCTTCAAATCGGGACACGAACGTACACAAATGTGACAGTCACCACCAAGGCCAAGAACTACATCTTCATCCTCCATGCTGGCGGCATGACCAGCCTCAAGACCGCCGAGCTCCCGCCCGACCTCCAGCAGAAGCTCGGCTATGCAGCCGCTCCGGCTTCGAAGGCGCCGACCAACACCGCAACCGTCTGGGCGAAGAAGGAACTCGCCAGGATCGACGTGCCGCAAATCAGGGACCTGAGGAAGCAACTGCAACAATGGCGTGCAGGTCCCCCGGCGCGCTTGGCGGCAATGGCCTGGATCGGTCCCAAGCCGAACTGGACCGTGTTGGGAATCGTGCTGCTGCTTTGTCTGTTGCTTTATCTGTTCTATTCCTATTGCTGCATGTTGATTTGCCGGAAGACCGGCCACCCGCCGGGCATTTGGGTCTGGTTGCCGTTGTTGAAGCTGTTTCCGATGCTCCGCGCCGCCGGCATGTCCGGCTGGTGGTTTCTGGCTTGCTTCGTGCCGGTGCTCAACCTCGTGCCGCTGATTCTTTGGCCGCTGAAGATTGCCAAGGCACGCGGCAAGAGCGTCTGGGTCGGGGTTCTGCTGCTCCTGCCGGTCACCAACCTGTTCGCTTTTCTATATCTTGCCTTTTCCGACGGCGCTTCTGGAGAAGAGGACGAAGGCCCCGAGCCGAAAGTGATGTCTCTGCAGACGGCCTGACCTGATCACTACTCCCGCGTCTTGGAATCAATGATGATCGTCACCGGCCCATCGTTGGTGAGACTCACCTGCATCTCCGCCCCGAAGTCGCCTGTTTCGACCGGCCTGCCCAGATCCTGCGTCAGCCGGGCGATGAATTGCTGATACAACGGCACGGCGACTTCCGGCCGGGCCGCGCGGCTGTAGGAAGGCCGGTTTCCTTTCTTCGTGCTGGCGAACAGGGTGAATTGGCTGACCAGCACGATGCCGCCCTGCACGTCCTGCACCGAGCGGTTCATCACGCCGTTCTCGTCATCGAACACGCGCAGCCGGACAATCTTGCCGCTCAGCCATTCGATGTCTTCCACCGTGTCGGCTTCCTCGACGGCCAGCAGCACCGCCAGTCCGTTTTGGATCGCGCCTTTGACGACGCCATCAATGCTGACTTTGGCTTCGGCGACCCGTTGAATGACGGCGCGCATCAGTGGGATTTCTTCGGCAAACAGCCCAGCTTTGCGAACGCAACCGCGTAGGTCAGGAACCCCACAATCAGCAGCCAGGGTTCACCCCTGACGGCCAGCAAAATGCCCCAGCCCAGCATCAGGGCGATGACCAGGTACGCAAGGATTGCCAGAAGGAACTTCATGCAGGGATGTTACCGCCATTCCGCTTTGGCGCAAGTCCGCCGGTGTGGGGCAGACCCGAATCTGCGGTTAGCCCCTCAGGCCGGAGGTCCGTAGTCGAAGAGCCGCAAATGGGTATCGAAAGCCTCCTCGGGCTCGGCGTTAAGCTGCAAGACGAGCTCCACGTCGGTGAGGTGATACCTCAGGCAAGTATCAATGGCTTTGCCGGCGTCAGGAAAGTCCTGGGCCTGACCGGGGTCCGGCGTCCATTGGCCCTGGCCAAAATACTCGCGGGTCCTTAGACTCTTAAGCAGCCGCCGCATAACGCAATTGTGTGAATAACTTGGTGAATACCAAGTGAAAAAGTGAAATACTTATCCACAAGTTGTTCACAATAGAGGCTCCTTCTTTCCGGGACTCGTTGACTTTCCCTTCTCTCCCGGGCGGCTTTCCCCGCTGGGTTGACGCCGGCCCAAGGGATCAGGTCGGGAGGGTGATGGGGGGACGGGCAGAACCAGATCGTAGCGCGGGTCATCGTAGCACAGAAGAATCTCCACATTCTCCAGGTGAGCTTCGAATATCCGTTCCACGGCGCGTGCCACTTGCGCAAGGTCTTCTGCCGCCTCTTGTTCGGGCGTCCACTTGGATGGCCCTTGATAGTACCACCCGGTTTGAGTGTCGCGCAAAAACACTTTCATGAACTCGCTCTGCTCTCCTGCCCCAGCAGGTTCTTCTTTGGTTTCCGCAGCGCGGCTGAATTGTGCAGACACGCTGCCAGCCATTATTCTGACTTAAGAACCACCGTTGCACAATCCGCAGTAATACTGAATTCGCTGACGCAGAAGTACGGAAGCCCCCGCGGGCTTGATCGCGGTGAATTGCCGGGCTTGGGCTCAAGCGTTAGCGCCATCCTCCCGGCAGTCACCGCATAAAAACTGCCGTCCATCGAAGAAGGTCCTGAAGGCCCGCATCCTGCGCCCGCACCGGTCGCAGAACTCATAAACCTCTCGCGGGTCCAGTCTAACGGCGATCCAGACCCGGCCGTGGGCTTTGCGGACCAGCTCGATCTTTTCCGCCACCTCATCTTCCCAATAGTCAAAAACCCTGGCCTTGCTGCGGTCGTCGGTGAATTCCCAGTGCATCGCGCTCCCGGCGAGATACTGCCCGTCATCGTTGACAATCAACACCTTGACCGCCTCGCGACCATTCATTGACGCAACCTAATTCCAAAGGACCTCTCTGACCAGCGGGCTGTCATGGGGGCTTTCGGGGCCGCTAATTAAGCGAGAAATTCACCCGGCTTTGCCCTTTGGCGGATGCCCCGGTGGACTTGGGCGTGACGAGAAACAAACGGTCGGCGGTGACCTTTCCGCTTTGGAGGAGGACGGACTGTACCGCCTGGGCCCGTTGCTTGATCAGGTCCCGCTGCTCGTTCTCGGACACCTGGATGACGGAAACCAGCCTGGCTTCGATTTGGTCGAGGGTCAGGGGAGCGCCGTCGGGAGCGGTCGGGAGCTGTGCGCGGGAGGGCGGTTTGGCGGTGGACGAGCTCCTGGCCACGGTCGTCATCAGCGCCGTGGCGCCTTTGCATTCTGACGCCACCGGGCTTTTCCGGGCGGGCTTGCCCGAAACCTTGGCGACCTGAGCCTGACCGCCTTGCCCCGCCAATGTGCGCGCGGAAACCGACGCGGCGGTGTTGGTATCCGTGGCCGCGGCGGCGGCCTCCAGCACGAGCGTCTGGTTCGTGCCGAGTTCCGTGAATATCTGTTTGAGGAGCCGCCCGCGTTCCGCAGGTTCGAGTTGGAGGGTTTCGAGGCTCGGGACCGTCTGGCCGGCGTCGGCCAGTTCCTTGAGGCGAAGAACTTTGGCTTGTTGCTCCAACTTCAGGCGGGCCAGCGCCGCGCGGTCCAGCTCCGGATCGAACGAGCCGGCGATTTCCAGGTTCAGCGCCGGACGCTCGCAAAGCGCCTTGACGAGCTTGTCCAGCTTTTGCGCCTCGGTGTCGGGAATATCGGCCCTGCCCGGCTGGAACTCCACAAAGCTCAGTTCCTCCCCGCCGCCCACCAGCGCCCCCAGCAGGGAGAAAGGCGACGCGACCGCCTTGACGATAAGATTGAAGATCGCCTGCCAAACAAGCGGGGCGATCGCGAACTTGGGATCGTCGGTCTTGCCGCTCAACGGGATGTCGAGATTGATTTGCCCGTTGCGGTCTTTGAAGAGGGCCACGGCGAGCTTGACCGGCAAATGAGTGGCGTTGGTGCTGTCATTGCGCGGACCGAGGGTAAAATGGTCGATCAGGAACTTGTTTTCCGCCTTGAGCTGCTTCTGGCTGATGTCGTAGTGCAGCCCCATCGTGAGCTTGCCCTTGTTCAGGGGATGGCCGGCGTATTTCTCCAGGTAAGTCGTAAAGGCCGTCAGGTCCGTGTTCGTGAAAGCGACCGCCAGGTCCAGTTGCAGGTCTTTGGCCAGCGGATTGACCTTGCCGGAAATGGAGAACGGCGAGCCGGCGTCCACCTTGCCGCGGACATCCACCGTCGCCGTGCTTTGCTCCTGCGACGACAGGCCCTTGACGGTGCCGCCGAATTCCTGCACGTCAAAAGCCGCATGTGGCTCGATGGACTCGTCGGAGAAATGGAAGGCCGCGTTCTCCAGCGCGAGCGTGCCAAGCTGGACCGGGAACTCGCCGGCTTTCGCCGGCGTCGCGGTCGCCGCGGGAGCCGCAGGAGTGGCGGAAGCACCCGCCGCCTTTTCCGGCAGGACAGTCTTGAGGTTCGGGCGGTGGTCCGGTCCGATGATTACGCTGGTCTGGAGGCCGCGCCATTTGACCTCCTGCGCTTGCAATTGGTTGGGCTGCAAGTCCAGGTCAATGCCCGTCACGTCGAGCGCGTCCCACTTCACGAATTCCTTGAAGAGCACCTGATCCGTAGTAACGAAGTTGGTGAGGCTGATGTCGCCCGCGAACTTCACCAGCGGCGCGCCCGCGCCGGGCGGGGCATAGCGCACCCGGCCCTGAGTGCCGAATCGTCCGCTGGTGATAGCCAGGCGCGCCTGCTCGCTCACATACGGCTGGAAGGGGCGCAAGTCGAGATCGCTAACGGCGATTTCCAGGTCGGCCAGCGGCGGCGCAATCTTCGCGGTGCCGTGCACCGTCAACGTGCCGGCCTGGTTCAGCCGCGCGGACAGCGACACCGTTATCGGCTCATTGCTCACCGTGCTAAGCCCTTTCACGTTGAAGGCGAGTTGGTCGAGGCTCAAAGTGGCGGGCTTGGCCGGCTTCTGATCCTCCAGTTTGATGGTGTAGTCGTCAAAGGCGATTTCTTTCAGGAGGACAGTCCAAGGCGGTTCGCTGGGAGCGGGGTTGTTGGTGGTGGGCGGGCTTGCTGCCGGCGGATTCACCAGACCCAGCAAGTTGATTGTCCCGTCCTTCATCTGCCGCGCGAGAATTGAACCGCCGGCGGACTTGACCAGGCCCACTTCTATCCGGCGGTCGGCGAGGCTGGCCTCGGTCCGCTCGACGGAGAAAGATGGAATGCCGACCACTGTCTCGCCGGTGTCCGCCGCTTTGAGCTGGAAGCCCGTCAGGGCAACGCCGGCGTTGGAGACGGTGACCAGCGGCGCGTTGGAGGAGCTGGCAAACCGGTATTCCGCCCCGGCGTCGAGTTTGCCGGCCAGCACTTCACCCCGCAGGGTGTCCTCGAAATAGGGCGCATATTTCTTGATCTCCAGCCCGGCCAGCTTGATCTCCCCGGCCGAGCGCTGCGGCGCGAGGCAAAACGTGCCGCTGCCGGCGACCCTCTCACCGGCTTCGGTGGCCACACTGAATTCGTAAGCCGCGTCCGAGTCCGGGCGGGTGGTGAAGCGCTGCAAGTGAACCCGAATCGGCTTGAGCGTGGTCTCAAATCGGCTGTGCCGGCTCAGGTCGGTGAACGAGATGGCCGCGTCGTTGAGCGCGAAGTCATCAACTGACAAAGTCCACGGCGTGGAGGGGGTGGACGCGGCGGCGTTGGTGGGGGCGGGCCTGGCGGGCGGCGGCTCCAGCAGCCCGTTCAGATTCAGCGAGCCGTCTTTCTCGAGGCGGACGATATTGGCGCATCGAGCGATCCCGAACTTGCCGACGTGCAGGTTGCGCTGCCGCAGATCAAAATCCATTGACCGGAGGGCCAACCACGGGAGAGAGGTCACGATCTCCCCGGTGTTCAGGTCTTTGACCTTCAAGCCGCCCAGCACGACGGTGCCGTTGGTGAGGCTGGCGTCGAAACCGTTGGTCCCGGCGGCGAGGGCGTAGTCGGCGCGGACGTTGAGCCGTCCCTCGGTGATTTCCGCGCGGAGGTAATCCCGCACCAGGGGGGTCCACCTGCTCAGTTCGGCGCCCGCCAGCTCGAAGTGGCCGCGCGACTCGAACGGCTGCGCCACCAGGCTGCCGGCCCAGGCAAAGCCCCGGCCCGAGTCGTTCCTGGCCTCGAACGAATAGACGCTGCCCTTGCCCACGCGGGTGGTGAGATTGGTCAGTGAAAGGTTGATCGGCTTGAACTCGGTATGCAGCGGCAGGCGGTGCGTCTCATCGTCCACCGTGAACGCCCCGTCATCAATGTGCAGCCACCAGACGTTGACGCGGGGCAAAGCGCCTGGTTTCTCGGGTTTGGGCGGGGCGGGCGCGGCCTCGTCGAACATGTTGGCAAAGTTGAACCGCCCATCCTTGAACAGGATCACGTGTCCGTAAGGCTGCTTGAGACCGATCTCGGCGAACGTCCAGGCGAAGCGCACCAGCGACGAGAGCTGGAAGTTCACGTACAACTCCTCCCACGAGGCGAAGACCTGCCCGTCCGGCTCCGTCAGCGACAGGCCGCGGATGGTCAGCGACAGGACCAGGGGGTTGAACTTCACCTGGCGAATCGCCGCCTGGCGTTTGGTCGCAGCGGGCAGCCGCTTGAGCAGTTGCGACTTGATGATCGGCGGCAGCACGAAGAACCCGGCCAGGACATAAACCAGAAAGACCGCCCCGGCCCACAGCAGGCGTCGGCGCCAACGCGGCCGTTTAGGGGCGTGCAAAGTTGAATTTCGTATGGCCATCTGACCCGGCGTAATTGTAGCACGGGTCGGCAAGATCAACAGCCGGAAAAATGGGGCGCATCGACATGGCCACCAAGGAGTGAGAACACCCAACGGTGACGGACCGCGAGCCGTCCCCGGCTCGCAGCAGCCACCGACGCGAAACGACCATCGAAGCGCTGGCACCTTCCAATGCGCTGCGAGCCGGGGACGGCTCGCGGTCCGGTGGTGCTGCCAAGATACGCCGGAAAAATGTCTGGCCATCTTTCCCGGCGCCGGCCAGATTCCGGCACGTCTATGGCCGAGCCGCTCAAGCTGACGCGCATCCCGTCGCTCAAATCCGTCGCCGAGTTCCGCGCTCGCGTGGCGTCGCTGGAAATTGACCTGCCCTGCGAGGACGCCATCGCCACCGGCCAGGCCTCACCCCTCGCCCAGCCGCTCCGGGCGATTTCCATCAACGGCAAGCACCTCGGCAACCGCTACGCCGTCCAGCCCATGGAAGGCTGGGACGCCACCACCACCGGCGGCCCCACCGACGATGTCCTCCGGCGCTGGCAACGATTCGGCGAAACCGGCGCGAAGCTCATCTTCGGCGGCGAAGCCATGGCCGTGCGCCCCGATGGCCGGGCCAATCCCAACCAGCTCATCATCAACGAACAGAATAAGGCCGGCCTGGCGAAGCTCCGCGAAACGCTCATTGCCGCGCACAAAGACCGTTGCGGCGCCGCCGCCGATTTGGTCATCGGCTTTCAACTGACCCACTCCGGCCGATTCTGCAAACCCAACGACAACTCCCGCCTCGAACCGCGCGTCGCTTATCGGCATCCCCTCCTCGACCCCCCCTTCCAGGTCACCAGCGACGCCCAGGTCTGGACCGACAGCGAGCTGGAGCGGCTCGTCCAAGACTACGTCAACGCGGCCCGCGTTGCCTGGGACGTGGGCGCCGACTTCGTGGACCTCAAGCATTGCCACGGCTACCTCCTCCACGAGTTCCTCAGCGCCTTCACGCGCCCGGGCAAATACGGCGGCTCCTTCGAGAACCGCACCCGTTTGCTCCGCGACATCATTGCCGCCATCCGCGCCAGCGGGAACAGGATTGAATTCGGCGTCCGGCTCAGCGCCTTTGACTTCGTCCCGTTCCTGCCCGACCCGCGGTTCTCGCGGCCGGGGAAGCCCGGGCCGGGCGTGCCCGCCGATTTCTCGCGCTGCCTGCCTTACCGCTATGCCTTCGGCAGCGACCAGCAGAACCCGCTCGCTTACGACCTGAGGGAGACGTTCCAGTTCCTCGACCTGTGCGCGGAACTCGGAGTGAAGATCGTGAACCTCAGCGCCGGCTCTCCCTACTACAACCCCCATATTCAGCGGCCCGCAGCCTATCCGCCGTCGGATGGCTACCAGCCGCCCGAAGACCCGCTGGTCGGCGTCGCCCGGCAAATCAACGTCGTGCGCCAGCTCAAGGCCCGCGCGCCCGGGAGCCTTCTGCTCGTTGGTAGCGCCTACAGCTACTTGCAGGAATACCTGCCTCATGTGGCGCAGCATGTCCTCCGCCACGGCTGGGCCGATCTCATCGGGATTGGCCGCGTGGTGCTCTCCTACCCGCGTATGCTGGCCGACGCGATAGGGCAGGGGACCCTCTCCGCCAAATCCATCTGCCGCACCTTCAGCGACTGCACCACCGCCCCGCGCAACGGCCTGATCAGCGGCTGCTACCCCCTGGACCGCTACTATGCCGCCAAACCCGAGTTCCAAAAGCTCAAAGCCATCAAAAAGCCCCAGCCCCTATAACCGCTGCTTCCTGGAAAACCCGGCCCGCCCTGGCGGATTTTAGAGAATCTGGCGTGCCGTCGGGCAAGCGCTCTGACCTCCCGCCGCCCTTTCCCCCTCGGGGAACGCGTTTTTCCTCCAAGTCCACCAAGTCCACCAAGTCCATCCCGTCCACCCCTTTTAGGCCCCACTCCGGGGGAACGGTTTTCCATGATTATTCACTGAGTCCTGCTGGCGGCTTCGCCCTCAGCCGAAAAAGCCAATGGGTCTAACTCTCTACTTGACAGTGTGATAGAAATAGTATAAATACCCCCCAGCCTCGTGGCATACCCAGGCCACGGCTCCGGCGAACGGGCCTCAGAACCGTTGCCGGTAGCGTCGAACCCGACACGACTATGGGCGCAAGGGCAGAAAACCCCCTTGCGCCCCTCCGTGCGACCGGGGCGAAAACGGGTTGTTGTGGACGGAATACTGGCTCCGGCATGATGCCGCTCCCATGATCCTCCCATTACCTGCTATTCCCCCGCCAGCAGTAGTCTTCGTGCCTGCGGTAGCCCCCAAGGTCTGTCCAAATATGGCGCAAACTACTGTGCCTGCTCGCCTTACAGGAAATAGTGCATCGTCGAGCTGGAAGTGGTATCAATCCAAAATCGGGAAGTCTTCACCTGACAGGTGAACAATTCCAACTGCGGCGCAGTTGCGGTGCATCCATGCGAAGTGCTTGATAGGGCGAGACTTCTGACTGGCCGTGCACTTGAAATGACGGCTCCAAGTGCGGCTTCTAGGTTGATAATCAATGACTTACGCACTTAGCCGCAGGTCCGAGGGGCCAAAATGGCGGGAAACAGGGGGGGGTAGCAGCATGATCCGGGGTGCTTTTCAGTCCCCTCTTTCCCCCGCTGTCCACTAATAGGACACTCAAACACTGCCAAGTTGTATTACAGCCGCTAATACACTCAGAATCACATGAAGCGGAGACACCGGGTCGGCGATGGCGGTGGATTACTTCATGAGGCGATAGAAGCGGTTGCCGGTGGGCGGGGACTGGATGTAGATGCAGTTCGCCCCGTTCGTGACGTAGGAACAGGGCGTCCAGCCGCTCCCCGTGGTCACTAGGTTCGCCGTGGCCTGCAACTGCCAACTCGCAGCGGGCAACGCCCACCAGACGCAGACCGTGTTGGTGGCCGTGCGCATGACCGAGAGATAGGGCGCGCCTGGCGTTTGAACGGCGAACAAACTCCAGAAGCCGCCGACGAGCGAGAAACTCCCACCGGTCATGGCTTGCTGGCTCGCATCCGGCTGGCCGATGGTGCCGCTGACGGAATACTGGCCGTTGGTGCTCGTGCCGCCGCCGCCGGCGACTTTATACCAGGGAATGGAATATGGCTGTGCCTCAACCTGCATGGCAAATGCGACAAGCGCCAGCGCCAAGAGAAAGCTGCCTGCGCCTCTGCCGGGAAATAGTGTTTTCTTCGTGTTCATAAGAATTATCTCCGCAAATCAGTGCTTAATAATCAAGACGTTGAAGGCGACGTTGGTCGCCATAGCAACTGCATCGTCGTTGTAAATGCACCACTGCTGCTGGCTTGTGGCATAGTAAACACCGATAGGGTGGGGATATTGTCCGACGGTGGTGGTACCCGCGGGATTGTAGTTATGTGTGACGAGGAGGATGGCATTGGGGTCGCCATTGCAAAGCGGGTTGTTGATAAACGTGACGGTGCCTTGATCATTGGCGGCCGTGGTCAGGTGGGTGAAGGCGGCCGTGCTGGTCTCGATGCCCGCGCCCACGACTTGAATGCCACCCGTGCCAACCGCCAGTGCTATTGAGCTGGAACTTGCGCCTACGGCCTCGACACCCGGGCCGGCTGAAGAACTAATACCATAGACACCGGCACCGCCTGAAGAACTTGACCCATAGACACCAAAACCTCCGCCAGAAGTCGCTTGGGATACTCCAATCACTCCGTCACCACCGACATTCGTGGTTCCCGCAATCAAGCCATTAGGCCCGGCAAATTCTCCCCCCCCTGCCCAGCCACTCCAGAGGCCGGCAGCAGTGCTGGCGGTGGCACCGCCCGATACGCCCAGAACGCCGGGACTATAGATTCCCGTATTTGTGTTAACCACATTCAATTGCGCAACATTTTTGGTGATGGGGAGCGCATTGTTGGTGGTCCCAATGTTGACCATGCCGCTGGGAAACCACTGCAGTGCCATGTTTTCCGTGCCAGATTGTACCGTCCCCAATCCCCCGCCGCTGTAACCGAAAAGCACCGGTCCATCCACGCTCACACCCGCAAACGGCACCGTGTTAACCGCGGAAAAATAACCCAACCCGTGATTAACATCACTGCCATTGCGCAGGTAAAGGGCGTTGTTGTTCAGGCGCGTCGTGCCTCCCACGCTTAATGTGTCAACGGGATTGGTGATGTTGATGCCAACGCCGCCGGTAGCGCGAATGAGGAACTGGTTGGCGGCGGTGGAAGCAAAGGTGCCACCACTGGAATCCGCCCAGACAAACGCGCCGCTGTGCAGCGCCTGCGCTTGATCACCCAATGCCATGGAAAATTGTCCACCCGCAATGCTTGAAGAACCCATAGCGGTGGCGTCGAGATTGGTGGCTTGCGAGTATCCACCCGAAGCAAAAGAGTCATTGCCCGATGAAACTGCACCCTCACCTATCGCCACAGAACCGGGCCCGCTGGAGGTGATATTCCAGCCGATGGCGACGGAACCATTGGCGATAGCTTTCGCGTTCTGACCTAAAGCGACTTCGTAAGTGGTGCTAGGGCCACTGCCAAGCGTGCAATTGCCCATAGCCACTGAATTGTTAGTAGCCAGTTTCAACACCGGCGAACCGTTGACATCCAAATAAAGCGGTTGGCCGTCGGATGTGCCCAAATAATTCACGCCCGCCGTAGTGCCCGCATTGCCGCCAATTTTCCAGGCGTTTCCCAACGCTGCCGTGGGCACCGTGCCGCTCGCCAATTGTGAGGCATTGAGGCTGGTTAGTCCGGCACCACTGCCGCTAAAGCTGTCGCTGGCGTTGTTCAGGGTCACCGCACCCGAGTACGTACCGGAAAGCAGACCCGAAGGCAGCGTGCCGGTCAGTTGGCTGGCCAACACTGTGCCGTCCAGATTCTCGGCTGTGATGGCGTAGGGCGTGGGGGTGAGTTCCTGCCGCGGACTCAAGGCGACGTAGCTGCCGACCCCGTTGCTGCGCACGCCGATCTGTAGCCAATAAGCGGTGCCGTTGAAAACACCGTCAAAATCCAGCAGGACGGTGAAGAGGCCATTGGTGACGGGTACGGCGGTCAGAGTGATGGTGGAGCCCACCTGGGCGCCGCCACTGCTGGCGTTATACAACGCGTTGGTGAAGTCATAAAGGCCGGTCACGGGGTTGCCCCCGTTCTCTAACTGGCCCTGGTAGGTGAAGCCCGTGCCTTGGGCCTGTGCTGTCCCGGCAAAGCTCAAGAGGAGCACAGCCGCGAGTGGGATAGTTGCCTTCCCGCTGCCGCGCAGCGGAAGGATGATGTTGAGTATATTTGATGTCTTTTTCATAAGTTTGTGATCTTTCGTTTTGACCGACATTTCCCATTTGGTTTCTTGCCCACGACCAGCGCGGCCCTTTTTCGCGATTCTCTTCCCTCTCCACAGGTTTGCAAGTCCATTTTTCAGTCCGCCCTCCGTTTTTCTCTGGCAAAAGGGGTGTTCCGACGCCTTTTTGTGCTCCCAACGCCCTTTTTCTCCCGGATGTGAAGACACCCCTTCCGTGGTTTCCATTGTTTTCATGCGACTCCTTTCACTTTTCCTTCATCCGGATGCCGCTGCGGGCAATCTCAGCCGCCCAATCCCTTCGAGAATAGCCCGGAACAACTCCCGAGGGACCGCCAATTCCGCCATCTGGAAGATTATCTTCCGGGAATGGCGCACGACCTTAGCCCCGATCTTGATCAATTTCTCCCGCAACGTCGTCAACGTCCAGTGACGCACCGCCCGGGGCAACACGGCCTGCCGTAGGAAGTTGCCCAGGTTGTAGGCCAGCACGAACAGTTAGGGTTCCCGCCGGAAGAGGACGATGCGGTTGGTGTTGGCGCCTTTGGCCATATTGTTCACGCCCCAGCAGTTGGCGGTCTTGGTGAACCGCCGGTCACTTGAGGAATGCGTCCACCTGGGCCGCGAAGGCATCCGGCTGGTCGAGCATGATGAAGTGGAACGAACCGTCAATGCGCACAATCGTCTTGTTCGGCAGCGGAGCAAAGCTTTCCCGATACAGGCCGTCGGACGTAGCCTGCGGCATACCGGTCGAGGGGTCCCAGGGATAGAGGATACTTACTTGCGTCTTGATTTCGCGCAGCCTGGGGCGAAGGTCTGTCGTCATGTCTTCGTACAGGGCGCGAGCCACAACCGATTTGTCGGACGCGATGGCCCATTGGATTGCCGCCTGGAGGCCGTCGGGTGATTTGACGAGAGTGGGGAGGAATGTTTTTTCGCCCTGGGCGTAGGCGTCCTGGGTTTCGGCGAGGATAGTGTCGCGCATCGCGGCGGCTTGCGGGGCGGCGGCGGCGGCATTGGTCGCGCCGAACAGCGCGCTGAAAAAGGGGAGTGAATCCACGATCATGAGCTTGCCGGTGTCTTCCGGATGCTGAACTGCGAGCATCAAGCCCATCAAGCCGCCGAGCGAATGGCCGATGACCTTGGGGGCTTTCAGCTTATTGGTTATGATATAAGCGTCAATGGCATTGACCGTCGGCTGGATCACCGGCCCCTGCGCGTTGGCCCGCGGAGGTGAGCCGGCGAACCCCGCCACCTGAATGATATGCAGGCGGCAGTGTCCTTCCAGGCGCGTGGCCGTAGCGTCCCACACGGCGCTGGAGGAGGCGAGGCCGGGGATCAGCACCACATCCAAGCCCTTTCCCCGCACGGCCACCGTGATGCGGTCTGCCACTGGCTCCGCGATGGCGGTGGAGACATGCCAGGCCAGAACCCCGATTAGAAACATTGTGAAGATGGATTTGCGCATAATATTAGATTGGTGATTGGTGACTGGTGATTGGTGATTGGGGTTAGGGTTCGCGGCGGAAGAGGACGATGCGGTTGGTGTTGGTGCCTTTGGCCATGTTGTCCACGCCCCAGCAGTTGGCGGTTTTGGTGAACTGCTGGTCGTTGATGAGCACGAGGAGTGGCTCGAGGCCGGCGGCGACGCCACAAGGCAGGACGGCCTCTTCGAGTTTGGTTTTGCCGCCATGAACCTCGCCGACCTCAAAGGCGACATGGCCGCCGGGTTTGAGGAGGCGGCGCAGTTCGTGGAAGACTTCGGTCATCGCGGCCTGCCAGGCGTCGAGTTTCTTCGGGACGGTCAGCTTCACGGCTTGGGCGTCAATTCCCAGAAACCAGCAGCGCAACCAGTTGTCGGTGGCGTAATCCACTACGTCGAGGAAGGGCGGCGAGGTGACGACCAGTGAGACGGATTGGTCGGGGATTTCGGGCGTGCGCGCGGCGGCCTGGGTCAGCAGGACGGCGCGGGGCGCGATGCCGGCCAGAACCTGCCGGGTGGCAGCGTCGCAGTCGCGCAGCAGAATGCGGGTCTTCTTGAGGATGAGGGCGGGCACGTCGCGGGGGGGCGGGGTTTGGTTCCGGCGAGCGTTGATCTTCCGCTGCGACTTGACGGAAACCGCCTGGTTGGGCGGCAGGGTATAGACGGAGAAAAACCCCGGCGAATGGCCGGTCAAGCGGTTGAGCGCGAGCAGGCAAATCCAGTCATCCACGGAGTCGAGCGCATTGGCCGTCCGCCGGGCAAGGAGATACTTCTTGAGGGAGGCGATGGCGCGGAGGGTGTCGGGGTGAAAGAAGACCAAGAGGTCCTCGGGGAACTCATCGAACGCGGCGAAGTCAATTTGCCGGAGGCGTTGGGCGACGTCTTCGAGGCGCGGGGGGCGGAGGCGTGGGCGGGTCAGGACGACGCTCAAGGGGTTGATGTCGCAGCCGCAGGGGACGCGGCCCAGCAAAGCGGCTTCCAGGACGGTGGTGCCGCGGCCCATGAACGGGTCATAGACGACTTCGCCGGGCTGCGTGAGGCGCTCGATGAAAAAGCGAGGCAACTGCGGTTTGAAGCAGGCGCGATAGGAAATCTCGTGGAGCGAGCTGGCCTGGCGCTGTTTGGCCGTCCAGAATTCGTTGACGAACGCGGGGACTTGGCGCGCCTGGCCGTGGGCGGCGGGGAAAGTGGTGACCAGCTTGCGAGTGGCCTGGCCAAACTCACGGTAAGAGGCCAGTTCGTCGGCCAGTGGTTGCCGGCGGGCGGGTTTGCGGCTCGGGGCGTAGGCCAGGGGCAGCTCCGGGGTTTCCAGGCGGGTGGCGATTGATGTGTTGCCGGCCAAGGGTGGCATTTGTGTGACACTAAGGAGAGCATGGGCAGTGGGGTTCGGCAAGCTGGAAGAAAAAACCTGGAAAACGGGGCTTGCAAAGTGGCCGGGGCAAGTTTAGGCTCTCTGCTCTTTTCAGGAAAACCCTTGAGGGCGGGTGGGCCGGATGTGGCCGCCGCAGAAGAAGATGACGATTTATGGCAGTTAAAATTCGGTTGAAGCGAATCGGGGCGAAGAACAAGCCCGCGTTCCGCATTGTCGTGGCGGATGGGCGCAGTCCGCGCGATGGCAAGTTCATCGAGGAGCTGGGCAGCTATCTGCCGCGGAAGAAGAATGATAACTTCACGCTGGACCTGGAGCGGGCCAAGTACTGGGTGAGCAAAGGGGCGCAGCCGAGCGAGACGGTCGCCAGCTTCATCAAGAAGGCAACCAAAGCCGCCGCTGCCGCCGCTGCGGCATAACAATTGAGCGTGGCTTATGCAAGCGTTCCTCGAATACGTGGTCAAAGGGCTGACGCAGAACCCGGAAGCGGTGACGATTACCCCGGTGGAACGCGAGGGCACGACGGTCTATGAGTTGCGGCTGCATCCGCAGGACGTTGGGAGAATCATTGGCCGGCAGGGCATGACGATCAACGCGATCCGCTCGCTCCTGCTGGCCGGCAGCGCGAGGAAGGGGCTGCGCTGCACGCTGGAAATCGTCGAAGACAAACCGGCGCGGTAAGCGGAGTTGGAGTTCGGGTCTCGGCTTGTTTTCCGCGAAGAGGCATCCGGCAGCGGCACAAGCTCAAGCTCGAACCCCAAGCGGAAGATGAAAATAGACGTGCTGACGCTGTTTCCCGCGATGTTCGCGGGGCCGCTCGACGAAAGCATTATCAAGCGGGCGCGGGAAGCGGGGCGGCTGGATTTGGCGATTCATAATCTGCGCGATTACGCGCATGACCGCCACAAAACGGTTGATGACCGGCCTTTCGGCGGCGGACCGGGCATGTTGTTGAAGCCCGAACCGATCTTTGAAGCCGTGGAAAGTCTGGCGCGCCAGGGCACGCGCGTGATTTTGCTCTCGCCGGCGGGCCGGCCATTCAACCAGGCCATCGCCCGCGAGCTGGCGGGGCTGGAGCATCTGCTGTTGGTTTCCGGCCACTACGAGGGTTTCGACGAGCGGGTGCGCCAGAGGTTGGCGCAGGACGAGTTGTCGATCGGGGATTACGTGCTGACCAACGGCGCGCTGCCGGTGATGGTGATTATTGACGCGGTCACGCGGCTGTTGCCGGGCGTGCTGGGCGACGCGGAAAGCGCGCAGGAAGATTCGTTCAGCCAGGGGCTGCTCGAATATCCGCAATACACGCGCCCAGCCGACTTTCGCGGCATGAAAGTGCCGGAAGTGCTGCTCTCGGGCAATCATGCGGAGATCGCCCAGTGGCGGGCCGAACAGGCGCGGCTGCGAACGGCGGAGCGCCGGCCGGATCTGCTTTAGCAAACGGAGTGGTGGAGTGGTGGAGTGATGGGTATTTGGCCCAAGGCTCCAGCGCTCCCTCACCGCGATCGGACATTTTATGAATCAGGCATTACTTGATAAAATTGAGTCGGAACAGTTTCGCAAAGACGCCGCGGACTTCGGCGTCGGTGATACTGTGCGTGTGCATACCAAAGTGGTCGAAGGGGACAAAGAACGCATACAGATTTTCTCTGGGGTGGTGATTGGCCGGCGGGGTCATGGTTTGAACGAGATGTTCACCGTCCGCCGCATCAGCTACGGCGAAGGCGTGGAGCGGGTTTTCCCGCTGCATTCGCCGCGCGTGGAGAAGGTGGAAGTGGAGCGCAAAGGCTCAGTCCGCCGCGCCAAGCTGACTTACTTGCGCAAGCGCCTGGGCAAGGGCGCAACGCTCGTTAAGGAAAAAGAAGGCCGTGGAGCGGCTGACACCGCACCGGAGACGGCGCAGCCGTAAGCGGCGGGACAGTTGACATTTGCAAGCGAGGCTCCGGCCTCGCTTTTTTCAGAGAGCCGGGACGAGGAGGCTGTTCGTGTCGTCTTGAAAGCAATCTGGAATTAGCGGGCGGAACCGCTGGAAGTCACCACTCCAGGTCGCGGCCGGACAGGCCGTCCAGGGTGAGGTTGATGTCGGGCAAGTTGTCTCCGGCCGGCTGAATCGTGGCGGCGGAGAGATAGCTGACGTGGCCGTCCGCAAAGGCGTATTGGCGCTGGCCGCGCCAATCCCACCAAGTCACCACGTCCTTTGCATGGGCGCTGAGCCATTCCGCCGCCAACCCCTTCTGCGCCGGAAAACGGGCGTCGGCGGCTTTGCGCGACAAGCACGGAAACGGATTGCTTTCATAGAGGCTGGAGAGAGTCATGGCGTTGATGCTCGCGTCCGAAAAATAGGAAGCCGCCGTGTAACCGTAGGAGGTGCCGTCGTAGTTAGTGAGCGCCTCAGGGTCGCTCGGGCAGATCAAGACACCGGGGGAGAAATTCGTCGAAAGATCCGGGTTGTTGGCCGCGACCATCGCGCCGGAGAAGGCCAAATAGGGTTGCACGACCCAGCGCCAGTCCCGCCCCATCCACAGAAACGGGTCGCCCGTGTTGGGCAAGCAATCTTGAAAGTCCGAGCCGTAGAGCGCGAAGGCCACTCCAATCTGCCGGAGGTTGCTGCCACAGCGGGTGCGTTTGGCCAACTCTCTCGCCCTGGCCAACGCTGGCAGGAGCAGCGCCGCCAGCAGGCTGATGATGGCAATGACGACCAGCAGTTCAATCAGCGTGAACGCGCGCGGAGCACGTGGCCGCCCGGCGCGCCCAATTCGAACATGGCCGAGGATCGCAAGCATCGGCGACCAACTTAACAAGCCCACGTCACTTCGTCAACCTAATATTTGTTAGAGGTTGACGCCGATTCCGTGCCAGAAAAAGAGCCAATCGGGTCGCGGGGGCCTGAATTCAGCAATGGGCGCGAGGTTCGCGCAACCGGCCGGCAGCCTCGGCGGCCGGGACAACGGTTTCCTGGCGCGTCTTGAGGTCCTTGATTCTTGCCAGCAGCTCTCCCGCCTGGTTGCGTTCGAGCTTGATGGTGTGCGCGGCGTTGAGTTCCCGGGCGCGCTTGAACTGTTTGTCCGATTTGGCGGGCGTCAGGGAGTAGTCCGCCGCCAGACCGGCGGCGCGCAAGTCATGGGTCAGTTTGAGGGACTCGGCGCGCAGGTCTTCGTCTTCGATCAGGCAAAAGGCGTCGAGGGCGGCCTCGAATTTCGGCAGCAGGGCGCGGGCTTTGAGGAATTCGAGCAGCACGACGTCGCCCATGCCGAAGCCCAGGGCCGGGAGGTCCACCGCGCCACCGCTGATGAGTTTGAGGAGGTTGTCGTAGCGGCCGCCGCCCGCGATGGCGCGGAACTCCCCTTGGCGGTCGAAGGCTTCGAAGACCACGCCGGTGTAGTAGGCCAGTCCCCGGATGACGTGGTAATCAATCTTCACGTAATCGCTGAGGCCGCGCGCGGTGAGGTTCTTTAGAATCGCGTCCAGCTCCGCGGTGGGTTTGCCTTGTTCGATAAAGGACGACACCTCGGCCAGGGAAAAGCCCGCGCGCCGCAACTTCTCATCACTCTGCTCCGGCGTCTCGCGTTCCAGCTTGTCAATGATCTGGTAGAACGCGTATTCCTGCGCGGCATCGCCCTGGCGCTGCTGGAACAAATCCTGCCAGGCGTTGCGGCTGCTGAGGCGGATGACGAAATCCTGTTCCGTGAATCCAAACGAGCG